>JAHIYT010000138.1 GCA_018814945.1 Patescibacteria group bacterium | reverse complement strand
GTACGCACACCCCTTCATATCCTTGGGGTAAGAGGGAATGTGAAAAAGAAGGGCAAAAGAAAAATATATAAAAAGAAAAGGGAAGAAAAAGAAACATTAAAAAAAGCTCCCGAATAACTGAGAGCTAATTTTGGATTCGTAGCGGCAGGGACTGATTATCTACGGAATTCACTCGTAACCTACATTACCGCTATCTACGACCGAGAGAAAGTGTATCACGTACAATTTTTTTGCGCAAGCTTTTTTTTACAAAAACTTTCTGCTAAAGTTAATTCGTAATTTTTAATTCGTAATTAATAATTGATATGGTAACAATCCACTTAAACGGAAAAAACTATCAAATAGACGAAAACGCTGAAGAATCACTAATGCAGCAACTTAAAAAACAAGGTGCAGAGATCGTTGCAGCCTGCAATGGTGCCGGAATATGCCAAACCTGTGCAATTAATGTTAAATCTGGTGAATTAACCGACAAAACAGATACAGAAGAAATGATGGATTTGCCAGAAGGACAACGTCTAAGCTGCCAATGTAAGCCGAAAACGGATTGTGATATTGATTTGATTTACTAGAAAATGCGTCCAAAAGTAATCTTAGTCGATATTATTCCGCCAGAAACCACACCAGAAGAAAGCCTGGCGCGTTTAAACGAACTAGAGAGCTTACTGGTAACTTATGGTGGATTTGTAATTATTCGTAAGATTCAAAAAAGGCAACTACCGGACTATCAAACCTATATCGGTAAAGGTAAGGTCCAGGAGATTTTAGATGAAGCCATTGAAGAGAAAGCAAATTTTGTGATCATAAACAACATTCTAAAACCTCAACAATTATATAATTTAGAGAGGGTTTTTGAGAAAAATGAAATTCAGGTTTGGGATCGTATAGATTTAATACTGAAGATCTTTGCAAAACATGCGACTACAAAAGAAGCAAAACTTCAAATTGAATTAGCCAGCCTTAGACATCTAGGGCCAAGAATTTTTAAGATGGGTATGGAACTAACTAGGCAGGGTGGTGGTGGTTCAGGAGGAAGTGGTGCTAGACGCGGACAAGGAGAGACGAATATTGAGATCATGAAGCGACATATCGCCAAACGTGAACAAAAAATTTGTTCAGACTTGAAGAAGATTGAAAAAAACCATGAAAGTCAACGCAATAACCGCTCAAACAAAGGATTTAAGACGGCCGCAATAGTCGGTTACACCAATGCCGGTAAATCCAGCCTACTCCGCACCCTTACGAAGAAGCAGGTAAGGGTAAAAGATGAACTATTTGCAACATTAGATAGCAGGATAGGAAAACTCTATTTACCAGATATTCAATCTAATTGCCTTGTAAGCGACACGATTGGTTTTATCCGCGACTTACCACCAGAACTCATTCACGCCTTTCATTCCACCCTTGCAGAGACAATAAGCGCAGATCTACTCCTACATGTAATAGATATAAACGACTTTGAAATTTATGTAAAAATCGAAACGGTGAATGAAGTATTAAAAGAGATAAGATGCAACAATAAAAAAATAATCTATGTGTTTAACAAAATAGATCTTCTGGATCAGGAAAAAATAGAAGAAGCCAAAGTTGCATTCAAAAAATTAGACCCTGTATTCGTATCCGCAGAGGAAAAAATTAATTTGGATGAGCTTAAATCCAAGATTGCTCAAAGCCTCTAAACTTCCCTAAATTCCGCAATTATATCTTCAGGAGTTAATGGAATTTCCTGCCTTGGATCTTTCCATACTTTTATATACTCACCTTCGGTTTTAGCATTAATTTCACCAGTTCTGATATCAATAAAAAATATCATCAACGGAGCAGAAGTGTTGCTATCCACCAAGCGTATTTCAACGGTATCACGTCTTTTATTAATAAGACATTTTCCATATCTAGTTTCGCCAGTAGCTCTTGGCCTATTTTTTAAAATAGCCTGCAAATCCTCCGTTCTTCTTGTTTCTATGTTTTCCATTGGTCCTTCGAACATAAGACAAAATGATAATTGTTCAATATAAATCTGAGATCTGAGTTCTGAGTTCTGAGTTCTGAGTTCTGAGTTCTGAGTTCTGAGTTCTGAGTTCTGAGATCTAAAATATTCACTCTCCTTTTTCTCGTTTCCTGAAACTAGTATGAATTATCGAAGCCTTTTCTTCTTCGGGAAGCTTGTCTAAATACTCTTCGAAAAACTCTTTTACAACTGGATTCAAATGAGCCTTTCTTATACTTAATTTATCATCCAGAGTATACAGAGCCTTTCTGCGTTCGTCGATTATGCTGTTATTGGATGGAATTGGCTGACCACCTCCTCCAACACACCCGCCAGGACATGACATTACTTCGATGTAGTCATACGCATTTGGATTCTTTTTAACTTCTTCTATTAAAAGAGCTGCATGCCTTGGCTCGGTAACAACAGCGACGTTTAATTTGCGATCCCCTACTTCTACGGTAGCTTTTTTTACACCGTCCATACCTCTGACTTCTTCGAACTTAAAATCTTTTAACTCTTTGCCTGTTAAAAAGTAATGAGCACTACGCAGGGCAGATTCCATTACACCACCGGTTGCACCGTAAATGGCAGCAGCACCGGAATAAACACCATATGAGTCAACCTCACTAGGTTTCATATCTACGGGATTAATTTTACGTTTTTTAAGCAAGTCAGCAAGTTCACGAGTTGTAAGTACAACATCTACAGGAGAAATACCTTTTATGTTAAATTTTTCTAAAGTCGCTTCATATTTCTTTGCTGTACATGGCACGAAAGAAACCACAATTATATTTTTAGGATCAATGTGCTCTTTGAATGCATAAAAAGTTTTATAGGCCCCACCGGAATGTATATGTGGAGATCTGGCAGTTGTTAAATGTGGAAGAATCTCAGGGTGATAAAATTCCGCATACTTTACCCATGCGGGGCAACAAGAGGTAAACATAGGAAGTACTCCACCTTCTTTTATTCTTTCGGCCAATTCCACAGCCTCTGTATAAGTCGTAATATCCGCACCCATATTTATATCAAAGATCTTATCGAAACCTAATTGCCTAAGTGCTGTGTACATTCGGTTGGTCAGATTCACCCCTGGCTTTAAGCCAAATTCTTCACCGATACTGGCACGAACAGAAGGAGCCATTTGAGCAATAATAACCTTTTCATCGGTGTTATTTTGCAAAAGCTCATCTAACTTATTCACCTGACTCTGCTCACGGATTGCATCCACAGGGCATTTAAGAGTGCATTGTCCACAGTAAATACAATCTGATTCTGATTCTGTCTTATAATCCGCATGTTGTTTCTCACCTTCTTTGTTCATCCGCAAATAACAGACACCAATTTCATCACAACGACGTATACACATAGTGCAACCTATACACTTGTCATAGTCGAGCTCAATTGAACCGTCCATTTTATGTAATTTTTCTTTCATATTTTTTCGGATTGATTTTCGTATTGGGGATCGTATTGGGGATCGTATTGGGGATCG
>JAHIYT010000137.1 GCA_018814945.1 Patescibacteria group bacterium | reverse complement strand
CCCCCATTTGACTTGATTTCAAGTCATTTTTTTGGTATAATAGAATGAATAAATAATTTTTTATTATGCAAGAACTACAAGAACTCGTTTCAAAATTACAGGGCTATATACAGCTAGATACACTAGATAAAATTGTAAGTAGCTATAACGATCTATCTGAAGAAGATAAGAATGCGGTAATGAACACTTTAAAATATTGGGTTGCTAAGGTTGATTTGATAAATGAATACGATACAAATAGAACCGCTGCCATCAACAAAGGTTTAAATGAAATGCATGCAATTGAAGGCAAGATGAAGAATGATTACAAAGGGGCGTTTGAGGAAATTGAAAAACAAGAAGATATATCTTCAACAAAAGAGGCTGAAGAACTTATTAAACAAATATAAACTAACTTATTACTACTATGGCCGGAGAAGTTATAGAACAAACAAATAACGCTGAACAACCTTTTGAAACTGGAGACGTTGTTGAGAATCTTGAAAGCAAAAGTGTTATGTATAGAGAAGACATAAATAAGGCAAAAGAACAGTTTACGAAGACACTTGATGATGTTAATGCACGTCTAAAGCGCTTGGTAACAGGACAAACTTTAGGTGAAAAATTTGAAAATATGCTAGATGCCATTGGTGGTGACAATCAAGAAGAATTTGATCAGGCTGTATCAAGGGTGGATAAAGAACTGAATACTCTTGAAGGTAATTTTAGTAATCGTTTAGCTCGGATCGAAGCAGATTTTGAGAAAAATCCAAGCAGATATTTAGCAAGAGACGCTGAAATTACTAATCTTTTGAGCGATGCAAATGCAGACCTTGAAAATTTATTAGCTACAAGAGTAGAAGCAATTGCAGTGGCACAAGAAACATTGCCAGGTAGTGATGTTCCGGAAGAGGCCATAGCTTATGCTGAAGCAGAGGTAGAAGAAGCTGCAGAAGGTGAAGATATTCGAATTGCTCAAGGAGACAACGCAGCTGCTAATACATACAGAGGTTTCCAGGCACTTAAGGGCGATGTAACAGCACAGAAGTTAAAAGATCAGGGGGTAGAGTAATTAATCAAACAATTTTCTCCCAATTCTAACCATATTCGCACCTTCCTGAATCGCAATTTTATAATCAAAACTCATACCCATTGAGATAAACTCGAAACTCGAAGTTCGAAACTCGAAACTCGAGTTTTTTATTTCATCAAATAAATCTTTCAGTAGTTTAAAACAAGCTCGTACTTCTTCCTCGTCACTCGAATTAACACCAATGGTCATAAGTCCTTGCACTTTTATATTAGCTAATTCAGATGCTTTTTTTGCCAAATTCAACGCTTCACCTGGTGCAATACCACTCTTTTGGGGCTCGTTTGAGGTATTAACCTGAATAAGAATGGGCATGGTTTTAGCTATCTTCCCACATTCATCACTAATTTTCTGCGCCAGCTTTAAGCTGTCCACGCTTTGAATCATATCAAAAGCAGTTACTACCTCTCTCACTTTGTTAGTTTGTAAGTGGCCAATAAAGTGTTTAGTAACACCTGTTGGGATCAAGTCTATTTTCTCTTTTGCTTCCTGCCACCTATTTTCACCAATATCTGTAATGCCCGATTTAATTAATCCGTTGATTTCATCGATCGATCTGTTTTTAGTTACCGCAACAATAGTAATGCCTTCATCTATCTCCGATTTAATATTGCTAATACCCATTCTAATATGGTAAATTTGGAGCAAGTATAACATAAAAATAAAACCATGCGTCTCTTCTATCTAATTAGTGCAGTAATTGTTGCAGTAATCATCCTAATAATTTCATTCGCTCAGGTTGGTGCCACATGTACTTGGTATTTAATAAGTGCAACATCTCCAGCGTTCTTGGTGCTACTTCAACTGGCAGGTTTAGGCGCTGTGATGGGTGGACTTTTGATACTATTTTGGAAAGTGCCACCAAAGACCGAAGAAGATGAATTGGAGGATGCATCAGTATCTAATGAATAAATTTTGTGTTCAACAATAAGAACAACTTTCGTACCCATGAGTAAAAAAACAGTTCTATTTATAATATAGTATGTTTTTTTGTCAACCATAAATAATGGCTTAAAAAAGCCAATAAATTTTATGGTATACAAAAGTTATACAAAAAGACTTGCAAACAAAAAACAGGATATGTATAAATTATGTGCACAGAACAGTGCGATTACGAAATAACGATATAGCGAAACAACAAAAACAAAATTAGCCCACAATATTAAGGGCATATGGTTGTTTCGTTGTCTCGTTGTTTCATTATCTATGGCCTAAAATTATTTAGTTATGTTAAAAGCATTATTTAGTTCAAATACTCGTATAAAATTACTTCATACATTCCTACTCAATACAGATGAGGAATTTTTTATACGTGAACTTACAAGAAAATTAGACGAGCAGATTAATTCAATTCGTCGCGAATTAGACAATTTAAAGAAAATCGGTT
>JAHIYT010000136.1 GCA_018814945.1 Patescibacteria group bacterium | reverse complement strand
TGAAACAAGACCTGTACATATTAAAAAAGATGATCGCCGTCGTCATTTCTATATTATTGGTAAGTCCGGTACAGGTAAATCTACGATATTAAAAGGAATGATTAAGCAAGACTTTGCTAAAAAAGAGGGGACTTGTTTAATTGATCCGCATGGAGATTTGGTAGAAGGCGTACTCCCTCATATTCCAAGAGAAAGAGCAGATGACATAGTTATTTTTGATCCGGGTGATTTAGGAAGACCAATGGGGTTGAATATTTTAGAAGCCTACACCCAAGACGAAAAAGAATTTATGGCGCAGGAAGCTTTGGCTATTTTCATTAAAATGTTCGGAGAAGAAATCATGGGTCCAAGACTTCAACATTACTTCCGTAATGGTTGTTTAACCCTGATGGACGATGATGAAGAAGGTGCCACTTTAATTGACCTGCCACGTTTATTTACAGATGATTCTTGGCAGAAATATAAAGTGAGTAAGGTTAAAAATCCTGTTGTAAGATCATTCTGGGAAAAGGAGATGGCCAGCACAGGTGCCCGCGAAAAACAGGAAATGATTCCATATTTCAGTGCTAAATTCGGCCCATTTGTAACCAATGCACAAATACGTAATATCATTGGTCAGACAAAATCCGGTTTCGACTTTAGAGATGTAATGGATAGCCAAAAGATCCTCCTTTGTAACCTTTCTAAGGGTAAGCTTGGCGATCTGAACGCACAGCTTCTTGGTATGATAATGGTGGCCAAATTACAAATGGCGGCTATGAGTCGTGTTGATATTCCGGAAGAAGAACGTCTGGATTTCTACCTATATGTAGATGAATTCCAGAACTTTGTAACCGATTCCTTCGCATCGATTCTTTCGGAAGCTCGTAAGTATCGCTTGGACCTTATCATCGCTCATCAATATATTAGCCAGATTACAAAAATGAGCGGGGGAGGAAAAGGCAGTCATGAAGACACAACCATTCGCGATGCTGTGTTTGGTAACGTCGGTTCTATGATGTGTTTCAAAATTGGTGCTCAGGACGCTGAGTATATGGCGAAAGAATTCGCACCGGTATTCAGCGAACAAGACCTTATCAACATAGCCAATTATCAGGCCTACATTAAATTAAATATCGACAACGCAACATCCAGATCATTCAGTATGTCCACAGTTTACGATCCAAGCAAAGGAGATGTGCAAGCCGCAGAGGCATTCAGACAGCTATCCCGCCTTAAGCACGCTCGTGAGAAGGATTTTGTGGAGCGGGAAATTTATCGTCGTGTAGGTGCCACTACAATGCATAATGTAGCAAATGCCGCAGGAAAAGAAACTCCAAAATCACCTGTTTCCAATACTCCACCGGCAGCTACATTACCACCAAAAGAGGAAAAGAAGGAAGAAGAAAAGAAATAAAAAACCCGAGGAAGACTCGGGTTTTTTTGTGATTATTTTTATACACCACCAGTTCCACCAGTAGTTCCGCCACCAGGAGCAGGTCCACCAGGAGCAGGTCCACCAGGAGCAGGTCCACCAGGAGCAGGTCCACCAGGAGCAGGTCCACCAGGAGCAGGTGTTACAGGCGGAGGTGGTGTCTCACCTGTAGGCGGAGGCACAGTACCTGGAGGAGTTGTGCCTTTATTCTTTCTCGCAGCGTCTTCTACTGCTCTTACGATGTCAGCCTCATGTTCCTCAAGTCCTGATGTTTTAATCGCTTCTTTAAACGCTCTCTTCATTTCTAATGCATCATGAGGTGAAATGCCATAAGCGCCAGCAATTGCAGCACCATCTATTCCAGCGGCACCATTCACACCTGCCCAAGTTTTTATCTTGTCCTGTTCATTTGTATTTGCACGAATTGCTTTTGCCTTTCTATCCATATCGGCATAATTTCCACCAGTAATAATGTCCTGGCGATATCTCCTCATAACTTCAGGTATATTAAGCGCAAGACCATATTCCTTTTCATAACTGCCAAGCTTAAAGTTACCCTCTTTGTCCACCATAGGCATAATAGGCGCCCAATACGGTGACTTGGCGAGCCATTTAGCCGTACTTGTACCGTAGTCATTGATCTTATCGGTGATACCCTTAACAATAGGCATTTCCCCAAGAACTGCAAATACACCGGCCCAAAGTACCACCAATGCAATAAGAAGCCATATGAATTCCTGAATGGTATCCATACCCATAAATAGGGATTTAATCTTATACATTTTTGTTGTTATTTCGATTCCGCCTTTATCTAGCTTCTCGAAGAAGGTTGCATCTTTGCCCATAATTGATTGTCCGGCTGAAACCATTAAGAAGGAAACAGCAAATACCGCACCAACTTTAACCGGTACAAATGCCCATTTGGCGAATGCTTTAACGCTGAATTTATCAGCAATACCTTCACCAAATTTTTCACTAAATAGCAGCAGCACCAAGAACGGTGAAAATGCTACAAACACCCACAGAACTGCCATACGAATTATCATAGCAATAAACAAGGCAAGTAGTGATATTGTAAACGCTACTTGTATCAGTAATGAGAAAAGTATTCCCACAGCAAGTTGAGTAATTTTTGTACCAGAATTACTCGATTCTACAAGGTTCTGTATTCTGGCCATTCCATATGTCAGGTAAATTACTGAAGTGTTCTTGTTATATTTGGTAAGGCTCAGGTTATCCCAACAGATAACGGATGTTGGTGTTTTACCATATTCTTCATATCCGTCTGCTGTCGTATCTACTACAAAATCATCCCCTTCCTTTTTAGTGTTATATATGGCGTCAAATTTTGCTTCTACGTTTCCATCCTTACATGCCTGAGCATTCATATATTTATATTCACCTGAATCAGATTCAGTAGGGGATAATATAGTATCCGGATAACACATTCCAGTATAGCTCTTACCGTCAGGATTTACCGTACAAGGTGTAAACTCAATATCATTAGCAGCTGTACTTACACCCATAGGTATGGCAAATACAACGTTGGTGGCTACATTTGCAGCATCTAATACTACCTTTGTACCCAGCCACGAAAAGTTCACAGCCACCAGTAATAACGTAAATTTAATCAAATTCTTTTTCAATTGACTTCCTTCATCATTAATCCAAAAGATTTCCTTTAAGGCCAAGCCAAGTAATATCAATACAAAAATTATATTCACCAAGTTCCTGCTAACGGTCCAAATGTTCTTAAGCATCTTTCCCATTGCATCCGCATATATATAATCCGTTCCCAAAAAATTACCTATATTAAATGAAAAGAAGTTAATTAGCGGATGGAAAAGTTTATGAACATAAGTAGCCATTTCAGCTACCTTATCTATCAATTTACTTGGGTCAAAAGCTTCTTGTGGAGCTGTTGCATCACCTTCCGCTGCATAAGCTTGTGGAATAAAAGAATAATTCTTAATTTCTTGGGCAACTTCAATATTTTTGTTTACGTCCGGTTTTACCATAACCGTAACCGTCTCGTTTAGATTCAAAGCCAGCGTCGAAGCAAAAAGTAAACTTAGAATTATTCCTTTGATTATATTTGATATGTATTTCATTGTGTTATTTTTATTTCTGTTGACCAGATATATTGCGTTGTAAGTTGTAAGTTGTAAGATTTATGTTCGGAGTTCGAAGTTCGACATTCAGTGTAATCATTATAATCAGCGTAAATCAGTGGTTCAGACAATTAAATTAAGAAAAAAACACATAGCCCCACACCCCACCAACCGCAGCAGCAACGCTACCACCGGATGCGATGTATGGAAGAGCCTTTTTTAGGGCACTTCTTTTCTTGGGGATTTGAATTTGTTTATCTGAAGACATTCTTTGTGGGGTTTGACTGTAATTAGGCATAGGCTGAGTTTGTGCACCCGGCATTGCGGCTCTATTAGGTCTTTTTCCCGCCTGTGGTTTTTCTCTTAAATTGCTCATTTATGTTTTAAAATTGTAAATTTAAAATTTAAAATTAACTCCGTATAGACATTTCCCTTAATTGATTAATATTGGGTTTTTCCTCTCCTGATAAAAACTTTTTATAAAAAAGATATCTGACTCTTGAATGAGTTGTTCCAGGGGAATCTGGTAGTCCAGAGGTTATATGGTCACCAAGCCCCGCATTTACCATATCTTCATTTGTAATAATTGGTCTGTCCTTATTTCTTTCCTCAGCTTTCTCCATCAAGGATTTAATTTGACCCACCTCTAATTCGTTCATAGCACTCCATTCAGAAGGATCACCAGTAAAGGCCTGAAGATTATTTCTTCCAACCTTTTCGCCAAGCCTCTCTAACCAAATTGAAGTCATAATTCCTTTCTTTCCATACTTACTGGCAAATGGGTAATTTCTAATTTGTGGATACATCTCGTAAGCATGTGCACCAACCGCAACTGCAGAACCGGCAAGTACCGCCGGATTAGTCACGATGTTTCCAACCGATTTGGCGACCTTATCAAAAAAGTCTTCACCATCTTCGGTACCAGCTTTAATAGAATTAGCTACATTCGCAAAAACTGTAAATACAGCTAACACTTTTAAACCTTTAACCGCTAAATCTGCTCCATTAAACCCGCCACGTGAAAGCGCAGACTTATAAGGAACGGCATGGGCCTTTCTAGTGTCTTTAAATTTTAAACCAGGTGAAATTGCTTCCTTATCCGCTTCGGCAGAATTAAGCGCTTCTAAAACGTTCTGACCTTCAAATTCTTTTGTGGTGCCCAAATTTTTAACAACCCACTCAGCCTCTGTAGCGAGCATTATTAAGGCCTGTAGGCGAGCAGCTCTGTCATGAACAGTTGGTTTTTCTAGATTCCTTCTATTGGTTCTAAGATCACCAATTTTATCCGGCATAGAGTCAGCATATTCATCTTTATATGCCTTATCATAATGAGTTTGAATATTTTTTATAGCTTTGAATAGCTCATCACGGCGGTTGCTTTTTAGTATTGCTTCACGGCCCTCGCGAGTAGTACTCATAAACTCTACAACAAGTCTTTCAGGCTCACTCTCTGGTATGGTTGTACGGTCTAAAAGCCTTTCTCTTTCTCTGTAAACCATTCCCTGCAGGATTTCCGGGCTTACACCCGCATATATTTCTATTCTCTTGCCGTTAAGCTTGTTATTAAAATCCTGAATTAATTCCATTGTTTCCCGCACTCCAGCCTCAGCACGCGTTGCGACTTCCGATTTAAAATATCTTTTTGCTCTCCAAAATGAATCTAAAGGTTTTTCACCTCGTGATTCTCTTAAAGCATTTACCATATCAAAGAAATCAGCTTCGTTACCGTCTCGAAGTACTCCGTCAATTAAGTTTTCAGCAGCACGACCGGTTGCATCTGTAAATGCATTAGGAGTCATAATGTGCATAGCTTCGAGCATTTGCATATCCATTCCGGTGTGGCTGTCGTTTAAAACTGCCAAAAGATCTAACCCATGATTTGCAAGTTGTTCCATACCAAGCAAGTCTTTCAAATCAATTAATCCACCCTTTTTATCCATAGTAGCAAGCCTCTTATAATCCTCTTCAATTTCCTTTCTAAAGGCTTTTAAAACTTCTAATGTGGTATCAGGTTGATCCAGCAAAAAATTAAGTTTTGCATCAAATCTATCCGCCATTCTTTTTGCAAAATAAGCAGATTTTTCCTTGTAGGCTTCCGTGAACTGGTTTTTATCTAAATCCGGGAAGATTATTGGAATACCCCATTCTCTATCCGCAGATGCTTCATAAGCCTCAATTTTAGGTCTATGACTTTCTCTTATTGTTCTCGTCTCAATATCCGGCCAGAAAATTGGTATATGAAATTCATATTCACCGGCAGGCCTAAAATTCGCCGCCTGCCAGTCGGTATTTAAATAATACTCGTTCATTGCATCAACATATTGCCCGAATCGATATTTAACCTGAATCTTATCAATAACACCCATATTATCCAAGGCTTCATCCAGTTCTTCAGTTTTAGCCTGAAGATCCTGAGATTCTTTTTTTGTTTCAACATCAAGACGGACAGCATCGTGCAATAAATGCAATTCCTCTTTGGTTTTAATTTTAATATCCTGCATCGCATCATTGAATCGCTTTTCTAAACTATGGGCAGTTCCAAAAAACTCAACCCTTTCG
>JAHIYT010000135.1 GCA_018814945.1 Patescibacteria group bacterium | reverse complement strand
GGAAAAGATGTTTTGATTAAAGATGAAATTAAATTTCAAAGGCTTCCCGTTGGAATTAAGCGTTTTCTTATATCAAATCTTAATCAATTGGATGCAAGTTTGTGTTTGCCGTTATTTTCTGAGAAGAATTTGATTGGATTTTTCGTTCTCAATAAAAAAGAAGAGGCTTCTTCTTATTCCAAAGAAGAGATTGAAGAAATTATTGATCTTAAAAGAGATTTGGAAGTTGGGCTTATGAATGTATTACTTAAAATGAATTTGCAGGAGGAGAATAATTTAATGAAAGCCATTATTGATAGAAAAACGAAAAACTTACAAAAGAAAATTAAACAGATTAATGAACTATTACGCCAACAATCTGATTTTATCGCCGTTACAGCGCACGAATTTAGAACTCCATTAAATATTGCCTCTTTCCAAATGGAAGAGATACTGGAGTCCAGCAAGGGGGAGGAAAAGGAAGCTAGTGAATTGGTTGATGATTTAAAAGTAATAGATACCTCTTTAGGAAATTTAAAAGATTTAATGAAGAAATTATTTAGTGTACAGCAATACGACTTGAATAAAGTTGAAGTTAAAAAGGAAAAAACTAGTATGAAGGATTTTATTAATGAAATTTATAAAGATTTCATTTCTGTAATGTCCAAAAAGAAAATAAAGCTGTCATTAAAAGATGGACTGAAAAATAAAACTAATATGGAGATTGATAGGTCTCAGGTTAGACAGGTTTTTCATAACATATTAAACAATGCCTATAAACATACAGAAAAAAAAGGGCGGGTTGAAATACAAATAGAAAAGAATAAAGATGGAGTTCTTATAAAAATTTGTGACAATGGTAAAGGCATTCCTAAGGCATCCAGAAAGAGAATATTCGAAAAATTCCAAACCGTTAATATGGGTAGTGGGATCGGACTTGGTCTTTATATTTGCAAGAAAGTCGTTGAGTTACATAGGGGAGAGGTTTGGGTTGAAGATGCTGATTTGGGTGGTGCAGCCTTCTGTTTTACTTTAAGAAATTAGCTTTTTGATATATGCAGAAAGTTTTTTAGGAGTGGTATCGATCTTTAATAAATAATCACTAGCTCCGGCCTCCTTTGCTTCTTTTTCTAATTGAAAGTCGCTGAAATTTGAAAGCATGATCACTTCTGAATCAGGTCGAGCTTTTTTTAGAATTGGAATTAGGTCTAATCCGGATCTTTCCTCATTTGCTATTCCATGATCCACTAAAAAGACGTCTATATCAGTTTTAACTGCCTGTTTTTCCGCTTCATTAGTTGTTCTTACCCAAATTACCTCGAAACCATCCGATTCTAGTTTTTTCTTGTAGATTTTTGCTAAAACATCTTCATCTTCTAATATTAAAATTTTGTTCATGGGTAGTAGCGAGTTACACCCCGAAGTGCATCGGGGCGGGCCGTGAGGCCTAGTGTAATGAGGATGAATCATGCAGTCCCGCCCTGGCGGGACAAATGATTCAAGAGTAACCCTATTGATGAAAAATTACTTTCTAAAACGTTTCTTCTTGTATATAATCCAGAGTGCCTTCGTTATTATAGAATAATCCCTCACTTCAAACAATATCCCCTCATAATTAAAATTTTATTAAAAAATATGAGCAAAGAAGAGATAAAGGGGTTTATCAGACATGAGTTACTGAACATATTTACTATAATAAACATATACACCAGTAACGAAAAAATTACAAAAAAGGAGAAGGAAAGGATATTTACCCTGATTCGAGTAGCAGCATTATTGGTGACATATAGGGATGTGTTTTTGGGCAAAAAGCTCAAATTCAATTTTGCAAATGTAACTATTTCGGAAATTATTGAATTGCTTTATTACATTTTTGAAGAGGAAATAATAAAGAATAAAATAGATTTTACTGTGCTTATCAAGAATTGCAACGTTAAAGCTGATCGCAATAAGCTAAAGGAATGCATTGAATTAATATTAAGAAGGATTATGTGTTGCACATCTGAAATCATTTTTGAGTGCGATAAAAAAGATAAGAGTTTGATAATAAAATATAAATGCAAAGATGATCGAAAATTAGAAGCTGGAGATTTAGTAAAATGTTTAAAAAATAAACAATATGAGAATCATGAAATGGGCTTTCAGTTAGCATTGGAATTACTTAAAATGCAGGGGGTGAAAGTCAGTATGCCAAAGAATCAAGTTGTTCTAAAATTTAAATAAATAGTTGCCTTATATTTTTAATTTAATTAATCATGAAAATATTCGTAGTCGATGACGAGCCAGCAGTGATTCAGGACCTGAAGCGCGTCCTAAGTAAAATGAAATGGAAAATTTTTTCTGCGGACAATTATAAGGATTCGATGACACTTTTGACGCATGAAAAATTTGATGTAATTATTTGTGATCACTATTTCCCGTGTGAAAAAACTGATCATCAGGGGTTAGATATAGTTCGTGCAATTAGAAAAAAGGGTGTTACTACGCCAGTTTTGATTTTAACCGGTTGTGATACTGATAAAATTACGCCTTGGGAAGCACTGGATGTAGGTGTAGATGATTTTGTAAGAAAGCCATATCATCCAGCTGAAATTATTGCGAGAATTAAGGCTCTTTCCAGGCGTGCATTTCCGTTAGATAACAACAGCACTAACGTGCTTTCTCATAAAGGTCTTTCTGTGGATTTGGACAAAAAGGATGTAAGTATAGACAATAAAAAGATTCATTTAAGTGGAACTTTATTTCTGATTCTAACAACATTTCTTAAGAATATTGGCAGATTTCTTTCTTATGAAGACTTAATTAAGGAAATTTGGGGTGAATCAGCTCTTTACGAAAAAGAAACTAACAATACATTAAGGGTACATATTAGTTACCTTAGGAGCGCTCTAGGGAAGAAGTATGGTGCTCACATAAAAACTGTACACGGCAGGGGGTTTATTTATGAGAATGAATAGTGTTTATTCTGTTTTTTTGAGGATTGAAATTTTTATATTCAACTGAGCCAATACCCAAAAAATTAATACAACTGTTACTGGAAAAAGTGTTTCAAACATTTCTTGTTTGTTCACCAATACAATGTGAACTGCACTAAAGAAAAATAGGAGATATGCCGATCTTTGTACTGTTTTCCAGTGTTTTTTAAGAATTTTGATTGAGATCTTATTTGATGTAATAAGTAGGATTATTGTTATTATGAAGCCTAGTATTCCCCACAAAAATATGTCATCAAAAGACCAATATTTTGAATTGAACATCTCAATAAAAATGTTTTGCCCTTTCTTTGCGAAGAAGTCATATGAATGAATAAAAATTAAAAGACCCGAAAAAATTCCAAACTCCTTTCTTAAAAGTACTAATGTTTTTAGAATGCCAAAGTCAGCAAAAATGTCTGCCAAAGGACGAATAAGCATTACTGCAATGAGCACGTTCCAACCCAGTTCACCGTATTCTGTATAATGAAAATTAAGCAGGAAGTAAGCAACAAGTGGGCTAAAGGCCAAAAACAATAGAGCTTTTTTTATCCAAATAAAATATGGGATTCTTCCTTTAATAATTAGGTTATTTAAAAAATTTATTAGCATAGATATGATTATTTGGTGGTGGAGCCTAGGAGGCTTGAACTCCTGACCTCTACGCTGCCAGCGTAGCGCTCTAGCCAACTGAGCTAAGGCCCCATGAGTGAGGAAAGTAAAGACGAAGCGAGTGGCTGGCCGTGCTCATGTTGAGCAAAGTCGAACACATCTGCTAAGGCCCCGCATGGGATTATTCTAGGTAAAGTCCTCTTTTAAGTCGAGAGTTTTAAGTTTGACTTCTAGTGCATATTGTTGTACAATGCTGGACCCTTTATTATGCCCTCAACCCAATCTGAAATCATGGATGGTTTTAAGGAGCACCTTAGGGTGCAATTTAAAGACCAAAAGCGAAAAACTAAAAGTATCACGACTGGCAACCGCCATAGATTTGTAGATACTCATTTAGAGGAGGTGCCAAGGCTAACTGAGCTGATAATTAATCGTGTTAGAGAAATTTGTCCTTTGATACTTACTGATATTGACCCATTAATTATTGAAATAATTGCACGTGGACATGATCTCCTTGAGGACGGATATGGTGAAGGTTGTCCAATTGGATGCCAGCAGAAACCAACATGCAGTGAACATTATGTAAGGATGTCTGAAGATACCAGAAAAAAGCTGATAGAACTTGGGCTTGGAAAATACGAAGCGGAATATTGTGTCGATAGGATAAGAGCACTTTCAAAGGACTTTTCTCTGTCCAAACCGGAAAGAAATCCTGAACTCTATACCAGACTTAGAAATGAGCCTTTTGAAATTAAATGTATTAAGACTGCGGATAATTGGCATAATATGATGACGCTACATGGACGCGGTTTTGAAAAAGCTGTTAAAAATTATATAAGAGTCAGACAATCATGGCCGAAGATTTTTACCGAAGAAGAGCTTGAAGTACTTTCTCGTATAGACATGATTGAGCATCCAAATCAGATGAAGGTTAGAACTTTTCTGTTTACCCATTTGCTGGCGGCAATGGAAAGAGGTGTAGATTTACCTAATATATGGCTTCCTATAGAGGGTTTTCCTAAGGCGCTTGCTAATCCAAAGAGAGTATATGAAGATGAAATTAAACGTATGGAGATGAGGATGATTTGGTGTAATGTTCATGATGGCCCTGTTCACAAAATTGAAAATATCTGTACACCTGGGGTACTGCCAAGTATTGGTCCTCAAATCCCTTTTGCTGCAGAAGGGCAGATTGTACTAGCCCGTATGATGGAAAGAGAAAAGCTTATGACCCTTGATAGATTCAGAGAAGCAGGGCTGAGGTTTACCCAAATGAATATCGAATCCCAAATGATTCGCGACTCAGAAGTTTGCATTGGCCAATCCAACCCATTTTATTCAGATATGGGTGCACGTGAAAGAATACTTATGTTTTTGGATTCTATTGGCATGTCTGGTGAAGACCTTATAAAACTTGATGATGAAGAAGAATTTTTTAGAATTATTAATGAAGCAATGGAAAAGGAAAGGGAAAAGGAAACGCTGGCCAATTAATTATTTTTTGTATAAATAAACCTTGTCCTCTTTTTTAATTGGTTTTATGTCGTGTATCTGGAAAGCATTGGATACTACTCTAGTTCCTGTTTTTAATGTTGGCCAAATTTCTTTGTAGAATCTTTTCATAGAACCTGGGAGTAAGTAGCAAAATATAACGTCGGCATCTTTGTAATTTTGTTTCCAAATATTTCCATAACGGATTGTAGCTTTTTTGGAATTGAATAAGGATCTGAATTTTGCGAATAAATATAACGGAACTGAAAGTTCGTATCCAATCGCCCTTTTAACGAAAGGTGCGGAAGAGAAAACCAAACGACCATCACCACATCCAATGTCATAGAGAGTGTCGGTAGGATCTAAATCTGCGAGAGATATCATCGTTTTGTGGCGTTTTCTACTGGATGGCACAAATGGTCCACCTATGATAGCTGCATAGATGCCAGGAAGGATCAAAAGGCCAAGTACTATGATAATAAAAATTGGATGAATCCAAGTTATATTAAGGACATACAATATTACTGTTATTCCTATTCCTGCGAGTAATAAAAAGATTGTGCTTTCAGCCATTTTTTATTCCAAGATTAATTATTACAAGATTACAAGATTAATTAATGTATTTCTATATCAAAAATAATCTTGTAATAGCTAATCTTGGAATCTTGTAATAGAATTATAAACTTCGATTATTCCTTCTGTCATTCTTTCTGCAGTAAAATGTTCCTGCACGCGCCGCAAAGCAGCTTTTTCTATATCACGTTTTTGGTCGGGGTTTTGGAGAATGGTGAAGATAGTTTCAATAATCTTCCCACTACTTGCAGGTGGTATTAAGTACCCGGACTTTCCGTTCTGAATAATATCGACTGTACCACCAGTATTAGTTGCGATTGCTACCGTACCACTTGCCATAGCCTCCAGTATTACCAAACCAAATGCTTCGTTGAGAGAAGGGAGGATGAATATGTCGGAAGCTTTTAGTATTTGCTCAATATCATCTCGCCATCCAAGAAATTTGACGCTTGGTAAATCAGAATATTTTTCTTTGAGTTCATATTCATCAGGACCTGTACCAACTAAAATTAACTTGAGACGTGGAGCTTCAATTTCTAATTTTCTAAATGCTTCAAGTAGATATTTATGACCTTTCCGAGGGTGAAGTTCGGCTATACATGTGAC
Organism: Patescibacteria group bacterium; assembly: GCA_018814945.1. Lineage (GTDB taxonomy): Bacteria > Patescibacteriota > Gracilibacteria > UM-FILTER-43-11 > UM-FILTER-43-11 > JAHIYT01. Next base: position 1,406 of record JAHIYT010000135.1, on the reverse strand, counting down.
TATTATGTCACCATCTTGGACAGGTAGTTTTGCGGAGATATTGTTGTCCAAAAACTTGTCTATTTCAATGCCGTTATGTACTACTGTAAGCCGTTTTTCTGGAATGTTGAAATACTCGTCAAGCAGTCTAAAATTAGGTGAACTTATTGCAATTGTTTGCTCTGTTTTTTGTATGCAGTTCTTTTTGATCAGACGCTTGATTCCAGTAAGTTCGAATGGGTCGTGTTCGGTTGTGACGATTGGAATGTTGAGATGATGTGCTGCAAAAAATGCATAACGACAAGAGCCCGGATTCCAGAGATGGATATGAATCAGATCGAAGTTACCTGATTTTAAAACTTGTTTCAGACGAGAATAATGACGTGGGTCATGCTTGTGAATGGTGGGTAGAACGTAAACTTCTTTACACCATTTTTCGAAATCGTCATGCATTCTGGCAATCTTGCTATATGCACCATAGGCTAAACTAACCTCATATCCTTTACGATTGAGATATTTGGCAAGTAAGAGCATTTGCTTTTCTGCTCCACCAATATTAGGTGTGTCTGTGTAGAAGAGGATATTACTCATAAATTTACAATTTACAATTTACAAACGTTTTAAAATTTAAAATTGTGAATTGTAAATTAGTAATAATGGTGGGTGTTCTGGGACTCGAACCCAGGACCAATAGCTTAAGAGGCTACTGCTCTACCAACTGAGCTAAACACCCAAGTAGTACGTCCCCGCTTAGCAGGACCTACTGAAAAAGAGCGCTAATACCTTAGCACATGACCAATAAATCATCAATATGTTATGCAGCAGACGGTGCTTCAGCTCTATTTGTTCCAAAAACCTTTCCAAATTTTTCTCTTAGGTTAGGAGCCAATGCTTTAATACAATCCCTTGTTCTGTCAGGTACTTGATAAGTCTCAAGACCAATGGCATTTCCAATTGTCTTAAATATATTAAGCCTTTGGAGTGGTGAGCCAGAACCAAGTTCCATAGATGGAACAGGAGTCTGCTTTGGAGCGCTTGGGGCAACGTTCATAAGAAGGTAACTTAAATTTCGCGGAGGAGTCTACACCTACTGTCAAGAGATGTCAAGGGTTCTAGGGCATACAATTTCGTAGCATTAATCCTGTAAAATTCCCTTGCTTTAACTATTTATGAAAATCTGAAAACTTGAAAACTGTGTATTTAGTTTTCAGATTTTCAAGTTTTCAGTCTCTTTCTTACAATAAATCCTTCCTCAACTTTTTCAGGAACTTCAAAAACAATGGAAAACTGTTGCCCAGCGTGTGCTACATCTATCTCTTCTCCATTTTTTGCATTCTGGAATGAGTTGAGAGTTATTGCTATGTTCTTAGTTGGAGTTATGATGTCGAGCCTATCTCCTTTATCGAGTCGGTTTCGAATTTCCATTG
>JAHIYT010000134.1 GCA_018814945.1 Patescibacteria group bacterium | reverse complement strand
TGAAACATTACTTACATCTGGATCCTCTTCAATTGCATCAATAAAATCCATTACTTTTTGTGCAGTTTTTTCATCTTCTACAGCGACAGTTTGATTTGGAACTAGTAATACCTCTGCTTGCTCTGCATCAAAACCAGCCTCTTTTAAGTTGTCAGACACGGACATTAAGTCATTTGGTGCAGTGTATATTTCCATAATTCCGTCACTTCTTTCAATATCTGCGGCACCTGCATCTATTGCGGCTAGTTCTACTTCGTCAGAATCTTTACCTTCTGTATTCATTGTAATTACACCTTTTCTTTCGAATATGTAAGAAACACTGCCGGATGCTCCTAAATTACCACCACGTTTATTAAAAATGGTACGAATATTGGTTAAGGTACGGTTTTTGTTGTCAGTAAGACATTCTACAATTATAGCTGTGCCACCAGGGCCATAGCCCTCATAAGTTATTTCAAAAATTTCTGATGCATCTTTTCCTTCACCAGAACCTCTTTTTACAGCACGTTCAATATTTGCGTTCGGAACGTTATCGCTCTTTGCATTATCAATAGCCAACCTTAGGCTTGGATTCATATCCGGATCACCACCACCTGCGCGAGCAGCAATCGTAATAAGGTTTGCATGACGCGTGAAAATCTTTCCTCGCGCAGCATCAGCAGCACCTTTCTTGTGCTTTATTGAATGCCATTTACTGTGTCCACTCATATTTCCGGTTGCTTATCCGGTTGCTTATCCGGTTGTCTATCCAATTGCTGATTGCAGCCATTGGATTAGCCATTGGATTAGCTACTGGTATTAATTAGTAAAAGGAACAAGCGCCATGTGGCGAGCACGCTTAACGGAGCGAGCTAATTGTTTTTGATGCTGAAGGCAAACACCAGAATAGTATCTATTCTTGATTTTTTGGAAACCGTTCAAAAAGTGTTTAAGGGTTTTTACATCTTTATAATCGATTTCTTCAATTTGGCTTGTGCAGAATGCGCAGCGTCTTTTGCCAAGTGGGTGTTTTTGCTTAGTTGAAAATATTTGCTTTGCCATAATTCTTGAAAATTTAAAAAATTGAAAATCTGAAAAACTGAAAGTGTTAGATATTAAGGTCATCACCTTCTAAAAGCTTATTAAGCTTGTCATCTAAGTCGCTTTTGTCGACTTTTATTACTTCTTTGGGTTCTTCTACTTTTTCTTCTGCAACTTCTTCAGTAGGCTCCTCAGTCACTTCTTCTACTGTCTCTTCAACTTCTTCCTCTTCTATAACTGGCTCAGGTTTTTTTACTACTTCCTCTTTTTTCTCCACTCTCTTTGGAGCTGGTTTTGGAGTGGACTTTCTAGGCTTTTCCTCTTCTTCAACCTCATCATCAAATTTACTATATTGATAACCTTCCTTAAGAGTGGTTAATAAATGACGAATAACGTCATTATCGATTCGAAGATGTTCATCAAGTTCTCTCATAGCACTTGTTAAACCCTCAAAATTATAAACAACGTAAATACCCTCGCTATATTGTTTAATATTGTATGCGAGTTTACGTTTATCCCAAACGTCTTCCATTGTTATCTTTGCACCACCATCTTCAAGGAACTTTGAAATTTCCTTGAGCTTTTTGGTAATAGCAGACTCAAGAAGATCTGGTTTTAGTATAAGCATTAGCTCATACATCTTGTTTTCAGCTTCCACGACTCGCGCTTCAGCTTTTTTAGCCGCGCCTGAGGCGGACTTTGCAGCTTTTGCCATGATGTTATATCTTTATGGACTAAAACGTCTTACCATCACTTGTGATAAGAAAAGACAGGAGTATTCTACAGGTTTCTTATTTATGCGCAAGTCTTTTTTGGTTGTGATCCCGCCGAAGCGGGACCGGGTTTTCACTGGTCGTCTTCATCGTTTCTTTGTCGGCCCATGATCGTCATGTACGCTATCGACGGAAGAACGAGGAATACTACCAGTATAAAGACCACCATTGCCAGCGTTTTCATTGGTCCTCCAGACCTATGATATTTACTCTTGAGAAAGGAAAATGATCAAATAGTTCAGGACGAGCATTATAAATGCTCAATTTTAAATTTACAATTTTAAATTATAAAATGTTTATAAATTGGAAATTGTTAATTGTAAATTTTAGTTGTATCATTACTCAGCTATGAGTTTTTTAGATGGATTAAATGATAGGCAGAAAGAAGCTGCAGAGGTCCTTTCCGGTCCTCTCCTTATTGTAGCTGGTGCCGGTAGTGGTAAAACTAGAACCTTGACCTACCGCATTGCAAATCTGATAGATAAAAAGGTGGTTCATCCATGGCAGATTTTGGCTGTAACTTTTACGAACAAGGCTGCAAATGAGATGAAAGGCAGAATTGAGAAACTTTTAAAGGCGAATTTTGATCATCTAAATCCAAAAAACAAACCGATGATTGGAACTTTCCATTCAATCTGCCTTCGAATACTTCGAGCTCATGCGGATAAGGTTGGTAGGCAGAATGCTTTTGTGATTTATGACACCTTGGATACAGAATCACTCATGAAACGTTTAATAAAAGAAATGCAGATTGATGATGAACGCATAAAACCAAGAGTTGTTCTTGGTATGATTTCAAAATATAAAAATAAAACAAAATCTGCTGATGAGTTTGTAACTCGTGCCTCTAATCGCTTTGAAGAAAAAGTTGGTGAGCTTTTTAAGGCATATGAAAAACGGCTTGCAGAAAACAATGCGCTCGATTTTGATGATTTGCTTTTATACACAGTTAATCTTTTTAAAAATCATCCGGATGTACTCGATGAATATCAGGAGAGATGGAGATATATAAATATAGATGAGTATCAGGATACAAATCATGTTCAGTATGTGCTCACAAAATTACTTGCAGATAAATATCGCAATATTTGTGTGATTGGTGATAGTGATCAATCTATTTATAACTTCCGTGGAGCGGATATCAATAATATCCTGGATTTTGAAAAAGATTATTCCGAAGCGAAGGTTGTTAAATTGGAACAAAACTATCGTTCTACTCAAAACATTCTGGATGCAGCGGACTCGATTATTGAAAAAAATCAAAATAGGACTCCAAAAAAAATGTGGACGGAAGCAGAGGGGGGAGATCTAATCGAAGTTATCCACGCAAGGTCTGAACATGATGAAGCAGAATTTGTTGCAAAAAATATTGAGGATTTAATGGGCGAGGGTATTCGTCTTCAGGATGTTGTAGTTCTTTATCGAACCAATGCTCAGTCTCGTATAATTGAAGAAGCCTTTCTTAAATATGGCATTCCGTACAAAGTTATTGGTGGCGTTAAGTTCTATGCTCGTAAAGAAATTAAAGACCTACTTGCTTATCTTCGAGTTATTCATAATCCAAATGATACCGACAGCTTACTCCGTATAATAAACATTCCACCTCGTAAAATTGGGCAAGCCACAATTCATAAAATGCAGGCATTTGCGATGTCTCGTTCCCTAACTTTAGCTGAGGTCCTCAAGCATGTTGATATGGTAGATGAGCTCAATCAGGGGGCAAAGAGTTCTCTCTCTAATTTTTGGAGTATGGTAATTGAGTGGCAAAAACTTGCAAAAGAAATGGTGGTTTCGGATTTAATCAAAAAAATTATTGAAAACATCAATTACAAAAAATATTTGATAGACGGAACTGAAGAAGGGGAAATGAGATATGAAAATGTTCAGGAATTAGTTTCTGTTGCAACAAAATATGATGGCCTTGATCCGGAACTTTCTCTTGTTTCATTTTTGGAGGAAGTTGCACTTGTTGCCGACACAGATCAACTAAAAGATGAAGAAAATTTGGTTACTTTAATGACACTTCATTCCGTAAAAGGTCTTGAATATCCATATGTATTTATTGTGGGATGTGAAGAAAATATATTCCCACACAGTCGCTCTATTTACGATGAACAAGAGCTCGAAGAAGAACGTCGACTTATGTACGTGGGCGTAACTCGTGCTATGAAAAAACTCTATTTACTCGCTGCAAAACAGAGGATGATATTCGGAGACTATCAAAGTAATCCGCCATCACGTTTTATACATGACATTCCAAAACATTTGCTTAATGGTGGATTCGAAGAGGGTGAATTTGGTTTTTCAGATATTACCCCAATCGTTAAGCGTAACTCAGTTGATGAAAAAGTTGAAGAGCGTGAAATTGCAGAGGATAGATTTAAAGATGGAGATAAAATTATGCATAAGGGCTTTGGGCAAGGTATGGTGGTAGAGGTTCGTGGAGATCTTATTACTATAGCATTCGTAGATAAAGTAGTTGGAATAAAGAAATTTGCAGCAAATATTGCACCTATTGAAAAAATATAAGAATATGTGTTAGAATCATTTCCCTTATTTCATAATGCCCTCAATTATGGCTACGAATACTGATACTACTTTTAATACACTTACTCATCTACCTTTTGATTCCGGAAGGGTTTTGACTCAAGAGGGAAGGATAAATACAATTATTTGTCATTGTGAGGGAGATAGGGAAAGGGTAGAACAATGCCTTAAGCAAAATCAACAGATTGCCGGTAATCTTGCTGTAACCGAAGAGCAAAGGTATGCAAGAGATATTTCTGTGGCAAAATCTAAATGTGCTGTTATGGGGCTCGATAGCCTAAAAGATC
>JAHIYT010000017.1 GCA_018814945.1 Patescibacteria group bacterium | reverse complement strand
CACCGGTTTTTGCATCAAGGCAAAAACGGGTGGAAAAGCACAAAGAATTCACCCAAACACATTTATGCAAGTTGAGAGCAGGAGGTGTAGATATTGGAGTGAATTGTTGTACAAGAATTGTTGTACAAATAAAAAAGACCTCCCCCGCCTTAGGCGGGTCGAAGGTCTTTTTACTGTTTAATTTTCATTATTTACCCAGAACCCTATCTATGATTTCAACGGTTACTTTAGCTGCCTCAGCGCGGGTAATATTGTTACCTGGACCAAATGATCCGTCTGCATAACCTGCCATAATATCGTTCTCGTAAGCATATCTGATATATTTCATATACCAAGCATATGGATTTGTATCGGTGAAGACCTTGTCTGTACTTGGGTAAATAGATAATCTTGATGCTACAAGAAGTGTCTTTAGGGCTTCTGCACGAGTTACATATTCATTTGGGTGCATACCATCAGGGAATCCAGTAAATATTCCATTACTCTTTGCAACTTGTGCATATGGTGCATACCAAGCATTCACATCGACATCTTCAAATGGTTTTGATGTAACGCTTGTGGGAACACCATACTGGAATGTATTTAGGGCGATTTTAATGAGCTCTGCGCGAGTTATAGGATCATTTGGCATGAATAAACCTTCTGCCTTACCCGTAATTATATTTTCACCATATAGGCGATTAATATAAGATTCTGCCCAGTGATTTACAATGTCGCTAAATGCAATTACAACCTGTGCCACAACTCTTTCTATTGGAGAAGCAGCTGAATGCAGTGTAACTGCATCCTCAACTCTTGATATTGCATAATAACTTAGAGTGCTTGTCTCGAATGTTACTTTACCGTTTATTACTTCTGCACTATCTACAAATCTCCAACTCTTTTCTCCCGATATACGAGTATAAACATTAACGGTGGTACCGTTGTTTAATGGTACAGGTACTGTCATGGAAAGTGGATTGGAGAATTGAAGGGTTGATAATTTTGAACCAGCTTCAACTACTGCTGCAATGTTGGTTCTAAGAAGCAGATTATCTGCGCCCTCTATTTCATCACCAAGAAGTGATACATAATATTTAGCAGAACGGATAAGAGGAGGATTTATGATTCCATCCCAAGCGGAAGTTCCTTCAACCGTTGTACTAGCTGGTATTTTCATATAAACATTTGAATAAACATTAGGCCTGATTGTAAGCACGGCACTGCTTTCTGTTAGAGTGGCTCTTTTCATTCCGTCTACTAGCTCGGTTGAGCTAACCTGAAGTGGTTGGGCTACTGTTGTAGTTGTTGTAGCTGTGGAAACAGTACTTGTTTCTTTACTTGTCGTACTATCTACTGTGCCCACAAGTTGTTGTCTTGTAGAGAAAACAGATGAACCGCCACCGAGGCCTCCACCACCTGTGCCGGTAGTAGTTGTAGTAGCAACCTCTTCTTCTTCCGCACCCGGCACTGTAACTGTGAAACTATAAGGATCGCTTGATAAATCAGGATTTATAACAATTACATCATGTGCACCTTCGGTAAGAGTTGCTGGAATGGTGGCGCTAATTGTTTCTGTATCGTCTACAATTGCAACTGCGGCCTCACCGCCAACTGTAAGAGTAGCGCTTGAATGGAAGTTGGTACCTGTAATTGTAACTGATGCACCAGCTAAACCTAAGGCAGGTGAAATGTCTGTAATTGTAGGTGTAACACCAGCTACATAAGCCGACATGTGGTCAGTCAGGAAGCCGATTGTCCATACTGTTTCGCCATCTACAGTGATGCTACTTAGTGCTATACCACCTGGGTAGTAATGCTCACCCTCGTTAAAGCCTTCCTTACCTGCAAGTTCAAAGGTATCTTCAGATCTATTATAATACCAAATAACCGGCTGAATATCTGCGACAAGCTCTACCGTAACAACAAAATCGGTATCGAAATTAATTTTTTCGGTTGGATCACCCATCTCGATGATTATTGAATTTTTGCCAAGTTTTGCCTGGGCTCCTGTTGGAATTACTTCATCTTTATCCACTATACGAGGCGGATTTATTCTTCCCGTAAATCTTGTTCCTACGCTGTCGGTAATTTTTGTTCCAGCGGGAATATTTGCAACCAAGCTTGTTACTATTATATTATTACTAACTTGATTTGAATTATTTCGAAGAACTAAATCTTGCTTTAATTCAGTATTGGCTTCACCTGTAAAATCAGAGAAGTCAGCAGTTTGCCCCTGCCCTATTTCAGTTGAACCACTACTATCTGTAGGAGCGATAGATACCTTACTATAAGGTGTGTAGTATGGTGGTGCGTATGCATTACTGCCATTAGGAGTGTCGACTATGAATGAGTAAGAGGTTCCGGCAGCAAGTGCTCCTGATGGAATAGTCGCAGTAATTGTATTACCGCTAGGATCGACACTAAAGCCAGCTATGGCTACAGGTGTTTTATTGTTTGATGCATAAAGTGCTGTTGCATCAGTAAAGTTTGCACCTCCAATGGTGATATCTACATCGCTACCTGCAGGTCCAACCGATGGATACATTTTGTAAACCACTGGAAGTGGGTTGTTTGCTGCTGTTGCAGTATAGATAGCATTGCTAGATACAGCAGAAATACCATATGTATTAACTATTATAACTTTGTAAGGTCCTGGCGCTATACCGGCAGGAACATCTATTTGGAGTTCTGTATTAGAATTTACTGTTGCATTTTTTATATTAAAAAAATTATTAGCACCTATTAGTCTTACAGTAGTTGCTTCTCCATCATCAAAGTTGGTACCGGTAACAGTTAATGTTACCGCTTGGTTATTGGCATCGGTTGTTGGGCTCAAACCTGTAACTGTAGGAGGATTTGGTATGACTACACCAGAAGTAGTACCACTTATATCAGATTTATTTCCTGAGCCGTCATAAACACGAATTGCATAATAATATGTGTTGGTACCCGGTGCATAGAAGCTTACTTGATTATTTTGAAAGCAATTATCTAGTGGATTTACTTTGTCGTAAATCTTAGTTGCATTGTTCCAGTCATCTTCAGTTGTAATTTGTGAACTTGAATATTTAGCAACACAACGAGTAAGCTTTCCTCCACCGTTGTCACTAGGGGTTTTTGATATATCTAGAGAAATTTGACCAGTACTATAATTTGCTATAATACTTGCTAAATTAGGAGCCTGAGTATCATATAGCCATCTGTAGTAAGAGAATCCTCCATCTCCTACACCATCCTCTTCCCAGCTTGCCCAAATCATATCGTAATAGATATCATAGTTTTTTAGGTGTAAACATATACTTGTACCCGGTGTTACACTTCCGCTTTGAAGAGTCGCCGCAATGCCATCATTGTAAGCAGAAGTAGGACTTGCACATGTACCGGCAGCCCATTCAATGGTACTGCTCGCAGTAGCCATATTATAATCTGCACCATCATCTACATTAAACACTTGGTTTGTAGTACCTCTCCAAATGGTAACTGATTTATCCACAAGCACATCACCATTTGCAAATGTTCCACCGCCAGCATAACTAAAGAATTTGGCTCCTTCCTTTACACATTGTTTACTACATCCATCACCGCTTAATAGATTTCCATCATCACATGTTTCTCCGATTTCTTTTGTACTATTACCACAAACTGGAACATATTGGTTTCTTACATAAGAGAATCCATCATCTTCGTCATTGTAGCCAGTCCAATATAAATCGTAGTATTTGTTGCTAGCTTTTGCATGAAGACATGTGTAATTACCGGGGATAATAGCGCTCCAAGGAACAGGTTTTGCATATGCATCATTTACAAATAATGATACGAACCAATTAAGTGCTGGAATTTCTTCGGTATAAGCCAAAAAATCAAACATTAGGTCGCCAAATAGTGCGTTTGCTTTGGTTGGATTTGTACTACATTTACCCTTAAACCATTCAATTGCACCCGTATCTGTCTTATCGCTGAATGGTGAGTCATTGCCAACGGTATTGTTAACAACAGTTGGCTTGAAGTATACTATACCTCTCCATAAGCAAATTACTCCTGGTTCTATTGGGTCACATTGTTCAATCGGGTCTCCTGCAGCATGTGTAAATACTGTTCCATCAACCTGACAAGTCGCACTACAGCCATCACCAGCGGTGGTATTGCTATCATCACATTGTTCAGGAGAATCCATATATCCATCTCCACAAACGGGAACTCTTTGGCAGTTTTTATCACAAGTTGTAAAATCTCCTGCTCCATCACATTGCTCACCACCTTCAACAACCCCATTGCCACATTGAAGATAATTACAAACCCAAGGGGAATCAAAATTTGTACAAAACGTATCACATGTTGGATTGTCTCCACCCTCACATAAACACCAGCCGTTATTTAGTATAGTACCGACACCACCATAACCACCACACCATCCAGTACATGATGCTTGGGGAATGGTTTGACCCTCTAAATAAACAAAACACCCATTAATTTCCTTTACACAAGTTGCATTACATCCATCTCCGGAATCAGTATTTCCATCATCACATTCCTCACCGATATTGATAACATTGTTGCCACAAACTTCTGTTTGGCATCGTGCGCTACACCCATCGCCATCTACTAGGTTTCCATCATCACACATTTCAATTTCAACAAAAGGTGAATCTGGCAAAATACTTTCATCAACTATTTCATTACCACATGTTAAATAGCCACAAACTGCATTATTGAACTCTGGATCACCTTCTAGTGTTAAACAAACCCCTTCTAGACCTTCACATGTTTCACTCCCCTGCCCTACACAAACACAACTAGTGTTATTTGCTGCATAACCACCTATATACCCAAAACCTCCAAGGGCATCCGGATTAGTACATACACCAGCACAACCTGCATCCGTAGCACCATCCTTCAGTATCATAGTTAATTCATCAAATGTAAAATAGCACCCAACAGGTTCAATTTCACATGTACTACTACATCCATCGCCATCTTGCGGTTCACAAGTGCCACCAGGACCTTTGCTACAACTATCGGTCTCACTATCGGCCATACACAGCGTTGTACCATCTCCTGAGCAAATACCTCCGTCGTCACAATATTCTCCTCTATCGGCTGCTACCACATCATCTCCACACACGGCCTCTATGAGACATGTCGATGAACATCCATCGCCATCGGTGGTATTGCCATCATCACATTCTTCACCTAGCTCAGGTATGCTATTGCCACATACAGGAGATGGTCCAGCTTGAGTGCTGTATCTGCCGTTAAGAGAATCCTGAATGAGAGGTAGGGCAATTACTACAATTAAAGAAACAATGGCACCGATAATGAATGCCAGAAATAGATGTTTTTGTTTGTACATTTTCGTCTTTTTTATGTTGTAAGGTTTATTTTGTAATTTTGTTTCTACCAATCTAACATGAAATGGCTGGCCAAAGCAAATTAAAGTGCATATGGAATTTCTTTTTTGTTTTACCTGATTAGATAGTAGAATAACATCAATAGGGTAACACTTGAATTCAGTGCAATTTTCTATCTCTCGGCTTCGCTCGAGACGGGCGCAAATTTCTTCTGAATTCATGCTCATTTTATTACATCCTTCGGATTTATTTCATTCGCACCGTGTTACTCGCTACTACCATGGAAAAGACCGCTATTAAAATCGTCAAAGCTTTCCAGGATGCCGGATTCGAGGCATATTTTGCCGGTGGTAGCGTAAGGGATATGCTAATGGGGAATGAGCCAACTGATTACGATATTGCAACCAGTGCAAAGCCGGATGAAATTGAAAAAGTGGTTGATGAAATTCATTTAGAATCAAAAACTATTCCGATTGGAAAACAGTTTGGAGTAATTTTGGGAATAGTACATGGACATGAATTTGAAATTGCGACTTTTAGGTCGGATAGTAGTTATTCGGATGGGAGAAGGCCTGATGCAGTTGTTTTTGAATCTGCAAAAGAGGATGCAGTGAGGAGAGATTTTACTATGAATGGGCTTTTTTACGACCCGATTAAGAAAAAGGTAATTGATTATGTGAAGGGGCAAGATGATATTCAAAATAAAAAAATTAGATTTATTGGTGAAGCTCATGAAAGAATAAAGGAGGATCATTTAAGAATTTTGAGAGCCGTGAGATTTAAAAATAATTTTGATTTTGAATATGGATCACGGACAAAAAAGGCTATTGAAGAGTTGGCACATTTGGTAAAAGATATTTCTGCCGAACGTATTCAGGAAGAAATCACCAAGATGCTTTTACATCCACAAAGAGCTCATAGCATTAGGGAATTGGATAAGTTTGGTATTTTGGAAAGAGTGTTGCCAGAGGTTGCGGCTTGTAAAAATGTGGATCAGCCAACCGAGTTTCATCAAGAAGGTGGGGTTCTTACCCATATTTTAAAGTCTCTTCACGATATGCCAAAGGAATGGGTAAATAAAGAGTTAGTGTGGGCAATTTTACTACATGATATTGGAAAACCAGATACTTTTGAAGAAAAGCCGGATAGAATTCACTTTGATGGACATGCGGATCTTTCTGCAAAAATGGCTGGCAAGTTACTGAGGCGGTTGAAATTTTCGAAAGCTCAAATTACAAAAATCACATGGATGATAGATCATCATATGACCGTTGGTTTTATTCCGGAGATGAGAAGAGCGCATCAGGTTGGGCTTTTCTTGCATCCATGGTTTGAAGATTTAATGAAATTGCATTACTGCGATGAACACGGAACACATCCTGTTGATCTTTCACTTTATGAAAATATCATGAAAATGTATACGGAATTTAGGGATGAAAAATTATTGGAAGATCACTTTAAGCCGAAGCTGACTGGTGATGATTTAATGAAAGAATTTGGACTTGAACCTGGGCCGGCTATTCAGGAAATATTGAATACTTTGAGAGAGGAAAGGATTGAGGGCGCGGTAAAAACAAAAGCTGATGAAAAGAAATTTGTGAAAAAGATTTTGGATGCGATGGGGGAATAATTTGCAAATGCAACTCAGTTGCATTTGCACCTGAGTTGCAAATTCATTTTTCGACGTATTGGCAAACAGGCGGCGTCCGAGGGTGAACGCCGCCTAAGATGGTGGGAAAAGAAGGAGGTTCGCGCGGTATGAAGCGGACCGCGAGAACTATTTAAACCCGCGCGCCGTACCCTATGGCCTTGATGTTAACCTGAGGGTCGTGACCGCAGTTCGGACACTCAAGTGCCGTGCGTTCGTCACGCGTACCCTGACCTATCAGCCCCTTGTTCAGCATTCCATCATGGCCACACTTCCCGCAGAAGAAGTCTTCGTCACCGCAGAGTTGATCTTCGCAGTGACAGGTACAGACGTGCGGGGGTCTCGAGATTCTCGGATTCGAGATCCTTCTTGCTTCAGAACTTCTTGGCATCATGCCCCTCCTTGTTTTTGGAGCCGTCATTGGCTCACTTTCATTTTCTCCCAACATGGATAATGCTTCCACCCCGAATGAACAGGAGGAAGGCATTATTGATATTGGTGAAATTTGATTAATTATTAATATAATTACAACTGAGATGCAACTCTTTCTTGTGCTTCTACGTAATGATCATTACCTGGAGCTTCAGTTACGGCATTACTAAGAGCATCGTAAGCAGCACGAAAATCTCTTAATTGCTCGTGGGCTCTTCCTATAGAAAAAAGAACACTGGCCTTAAGTCTGGCATTAGAACCTACTTCTTCCATAGCGGCTTCGTACATGCCAAGAGCACCTTGATAATTTTCAGCATCAGCGAGATCATCTCCACGTGACAACAATTCATCAACAAATTCTTCTGAATTGTCTGTGGTCTCTTCTGGATCTACTGAAGCTTGAGGGGTATTTGTAGACATAATTAAGGGGGCATTAAAAATATTGGCTATTATTATTGCCTTTATTGGTTTTCTTGTCAAATTAGATAATCCTCAGATTGTTCAGTCGATAAAATTTATGCTATTCTGATCCCAGCCTTAAAAAATATTTTACGTGCCTGAGCAAAAGTTTGTACACCTTCATTTACACACGTTCTATTCCTTATTGGATGGGCTTAGTCATCCGGAAGAATATGTAAAAAAGGCCAAGGAACATGGGTGTCCGGCAATTGGTATTACAGACCATGGCGTAATGCATGGATGTATAGATTTTTATAAAGCCTGTAAAAAGCATGATATAAAACCGATTATTGGGATGGAAGTTTATATCGCTTTTAATAAATTGAGTGATAAGAGGCATCAAATCGATAACAAAAGAACTCATGCAACGTTACTCGCGGAGACTCAAGAGGGATATGAGAATCTACTTAAAATGGCTACAGTTGCCCATTTAGAGGGTTTTTACTATAAGCCGAGAGTTGATTGGGAGTTAATGAAAAAGCATTCAAAAGGAATTATTGCTCTTTCCGGATGTATGATAGGTGATATCCCTCAGGCTATACTAAATGGAGATGAGGGAAGAGTTAAGGAGATGATTGATAAATTTCAAGATACCTTTGGTAAGAAGAATTTTTATTTGGAATTACAGTATCATCCTGAACTTCCTCAGCAGTCTACAGTTAACCAGAAGTTGATTTCGCTTGGTAAAAAAATGGATATTCCACTTGTTGCCACAGAGGATGTTCACTATGTAAATCCGGAAGATAATGTAGCTCAGGATATAATGATTTGTATTCAGAGTGGTAGGAATTTAGATGATACAAATAGAATGAGTATGATGAATGCAGATTATTCTATGAAAGATCCGGAGGTTATTATTGAAGCGTTTAAGGATGTACCGGAAGCTATTGAAAACACTGTGAAGATAGCGGAAAGATGTAATGTGGAGTTTGATTTTGAAACAAATCGTATCCCCTCTTTTCCACTGGAAGATGAGAAGGATCCAGCTAAATACTTGAGGAAACTTTGTTATCAGGGTTTAGTGGAAAAGTACAAGATTGATGAATCAAAATATAAATTAAAGGGGTCTGAAATTACGACAAAGGATGAAGAAGTGCAGAAACTAGTTGATAGACTTGATTATGAGCTTAAGATTATTGAAGATATGGGTTTTGTGGGATATTTTTTGATTGTATGGGATTTCGTAAAATGGGCTAAAGACAATGAAATAGTAGTAGGTCCGGGTAGAGGTTCTGCAGCTGGTGCACTCGTTTCTTATACACTGGATATTACGGAAATTGATCCGCTCAAATATAACCTTCTTTTTGAAAGATTTTTGAATCCTGCCCGCATATCCATGCCCGATATCGATATGGATTTTGCAGACAACAGAAGGGATGAAGTAATTGAATATGTTGCACACAAGTATGGTAGAGATAGGGTAGCGCAAATTTGTACATTTGGAACATTGGCTGCAAGAGCAGCCGTAAAGGATGTTGGCAGAACGCTTGGAGTTCCCTTTGTTCAAATGAATGAATTTGCGAAACTTATTCCGGAAAAACCTGGGACGACACTAAAAGAGGCATTAGAAAAGTCACCGGAACTTAGAGATGCTATTAAAAAAGATGATATTTACCAGCAAGTGATGGACAATGCACTAAAACTGGAAGGTGCTGTACGCCATGTTTCCGTTCATGCTTGTGCGGTAGTAATTGCGGATGAGCCACTGACTAAATATACTGCATTGCAACATCCCCCAAAGGACGATGAGGGGATAATTACGCAGTACTCTGCTAAACCATTGGAGGCATTAGGGCTTTTGAAAATGGACTTTTTGGGATTAAAAAACTTAACGATCTTGCAGACAACGTTGAAAATTATCGAAAGAACGAAAGGTAAAAAGATAAATTTAAAGCTAATCCCAACCGATGATAAAAAAGCCTTTGCGCTTATGGCGAGAGGAGAAACAACCGGTGTGTTTCAGTTGGAATCTGCGGGGATGAAGAGATATTTAAAGGAATTAAGACCGACTGAATTTGAGGATATAATCGCTATGGTATCACTTTATCGCCCAGGACCGATGGAATGGATTCCTGATTATATTGCCGGTAAACACGGCAGAAAAAAAACAACTTATTTGCATCCAAGTTTAGAACCAATTTTGAGAAATACTTATGGGATTGCGATTTATCAGGAACAAATTTTGCAAATTGCACAGGAATTTTCAGGCTTTTCTCTGGGTGAAGCGGATTTACTCCGAAGAGCTATTGGTAAGAAAATTATTAAAGAGCTGGAGGCACAGAGAGAGAAATTTATTGATGGTGCGATTAAAAAAGGTCATTCAAAGGATTTAGCGATTACTATTTTTGAGAAGGTGATTGAACCATTTGCCGGTTATGGATTTAATAAAAGTCATGCGGCTTGTTATGCGATGATTGCGTATCAAACTGCCTATTTAAAGGCTAGATATCCAACCGAATTTATGACAGCCTTGCTGAGTGCGGACTATGGAAATTCGGACAGAATTGTGATTGAAATTGGTGAATGTATACAAATGGGTATTCAGGTTCTGCCACCGGATGTGAATGAGTCTCGCTCTAATTTTACGGTTGTGGAAGATGGAAAAATTCGCTTTGGACTTTCTGCGATCAAAGGGCTTGGCAAAGGTTCTGTAAGGATGATCATTGATGCACGTGAAGAAGGTCCTTTTGATAATTTGGAAGATTTTACGCGCCGTGTTCCTTCTAAAATTTTAAATAAGAAGACACTTGAGTCGTTGGCTTATGGTGGAGCGATGGATAACTTTGGAGAGCGAAAACAAATTGGTTTAAATTATGAAAGAATTTCAGATTTTGCAAAAAGTGCTGATAGTTCTTATCAGGTTGGGCAGGCTGGACTTTTTGATAGCATGGGAGATGAAGCCCCAGTGGATAGGCTTGAACTTGATGATGTTGAACCAGCTAGCGAGAGCGAGAGATTAAAGTGGGAAAAGGAATACTTGGGATTATATGTTTCTTCACATCCACTTGCAGGCCTTAGTAAGTTTTTTGAGAAAAAGGTTGTCCCATTAGATCAATTACCAAAAAAGACTGTTAGTAAGCCTATTAAAATTGGTGGACTTGTTATGAGTTTTAAGAAAATCACCACCAAAAAGGGGGATATGATGGCGATAGTTCAGCTAGAAGATACAAGCGGAAAAGGTGAAGCAATTATATTTCCAAAAAACTATTCAAAAATTGCTGACCA
Organism: Patescibacteria group bacterium; assembly: GCA_018814945.1. Taxonomy (GTDB): domain Bacteria; phylum Patescibacteriota; class Gracilibacteria; order UM-FILTER-43-11; family UM-FILTER-43-11; genus JAHIYT01. Next base: position 2,321 of record JAHIYT010000017.1, on the reverse strand, counting down.
ATTGGTTGAAGATAATATTTTGATAATTGATGGAATATTGGAAAAGAGAATGGGTGATATGCAAGTGGTAGTAAATAGTGTGGAGGGTATGACTATCGAAGAGCTTAAAGAGAAGGCAAAAAAAGAAAAACTTTGGACTGAGGGGGAAAAGATTATCAGAACAAGCAGGCAAGATGCAGAGGAAGAGAATGTCGCTGAAGCTGAGGATGTTTTAGAAGTTAATGAGGGGGATATTAAAGACCTGGAAAACGATTCACTTTTTGAAAATAAAGATGCTTATCAAATTGTTGTGAATAAAGAAGTAAATAAAGGCTTTTTTGAAAAACTAAAGGGTTTATTGGAGGAATGTCCAGGCAGTGATGATGTGGAATTAGTTATTGGTGAAAAAGTTATCCCAATACCTAATAAAGTTGATTGGGAAAACTGTCTCAAGGAAAAAGTGGGAAATTTGTTGGATGATTTGAAATAGTTTAACGATGAAACTTCTTGTGTATTTCCTTCAGTTTTTTATTAGTGATATGAGTATAAATTTGAGTGGTTGTAATGCTGGCATGCCCCAACATTTCTTGCACGGAGCGGATGTCTGCACCGTTTATTAGGAGTTCTGTGGCAAAGGAATGGCGTAAAACGTGCGGTGTTACCTTTTTGACTATTCCCGCTTCATAAGCGGTTTTTCGTACCATTTCCTGAATTGTGTACTCTGTTAAACGACGGTGTTCGCCTTTTAAATCGATGTCTTCCTTTTTTTTATTACGGGCTCTTTTGTGGTTTAAGAAAAGTGGATCGTAGTCGTCATCGCGCATTCCTATATATTCGTTTAGCCATTCTTTTGCGCGGTCGGAGAGGAATACGATTCGGACTTTTCGCCCTTTTCCACGAACTTGAAACTCCCCTCTTTCCAGATTTACTTGGTCGCGGTTAAGGCCAGTGAGTTCGGAAACGCGCAGGCCTGTAGAATAAAGAAGTTCGAGGATTGCGCGGTTGCGAACGCCTATTATTTTACTTGTATCAACTGCTTCAAAGAGGCGCTCAAGTTCATCACGGTCGAGATATTCGACGATACGATCTGGTATTTTGCTGAGTTCAACCTTTTCTGGTTCTAATGATTTCCAGTCTTGTTTTACACAATATTTGAGAAAGGCGCGTAGTGCAATAATATGATAATTTTGAGTTTTAATAGTGAGTGCTTCGTGTGGGCGGTGCTCAAAGCGATTGAGAAAAAGACGGTATTTTTTAACCAGATTTAAGTCAATGGAAGATAGATTTATATCGCCTGAAAACTCCAAAAACCGCTCCAAGTAGTGGGAGTAGTTGGTCAAAGTTTTTTGTGATTGGTTCTTTTCTATTTCGCAGTATTCAAGGAACTGGCGAATGGCTTCAGAAAGTTTCATGGTTGTTTTTTTATCTTACAACCAATATTGTACGGGATTTATTCATCCAATTCCAACTATTATTCTTTATTACGACTGGCTTTTAAAACTTCAATTAGATTAGCTGTTTGTTGCGGATTGCCTTGAACGTGAAACAATCTTGCCACTGTCTCCGGGCTAGAGTCTCCAAACATATTCTTTACTATCTGAATACCTAAACTTTTATCCTCCTCAACTTCCACTTGGACTGTTTCAGGACCAATTCCTCTCATAATTCTATGACGTTGGTCTCTTGCTAAAAAGAGTTTGGCAATAAGGTGCGGATCGACCACCTGATTGCTATGTTCAAGGACGTCTCGTAACACATCATCCCTACTTTTTGGTTCACCGTCGCTAGCCATGAATAATAAATTAGAAATTATCTTTTTCTTCTGCCCCCATCACTCCATTTGGACATTCTATCCGGAAAAAGCCTTTTTGGTATTCCTCTTTGTGAAGAGAGGTTTCTGGTTACCAAAGACCTCATTCTATCGAATATTGGGATATGTGGAAATTGGGCTGTTGGCACTTCTTCATATTCGTCGCCCGGCTCATCTTCTCCTAATTCTTCGCATCTGCGTCTGAAGCGGTTCATTTTTTTAGGGTTAACTTAATTTGGTTTTGGATTATCTCAAATATACCACGAAAGATCCACCGTTTTTTTCCCTCTTAAAACTTACAATCATTCCTTTTTTGCGAAAATCAGAGAGTTTTTGCTCGGTAAGTGCTGGTAAAACGGATTTTTGGCCAGCGGAATGGAGGCCTTTCCCGGTTATTATTCTGACCGTCCGAATATTTTGTAATAAAGATGAATCGATAAAATGGTGAATTTCGGCGATGGCTTCATCTCCTGTTTTCATATGCAGATCTATTTCACGTTGAGGTTGTGGATAATCTTTTAGTAGATCATTG
>JAHIYT010000133.1 GCA_018814945.1 Patescibacteria group bacterium | reverse complement strand
TTGCAATCTCCTTATGATTTAATGGGTCAACACATACCCCGCAATTATTTCCCTCAACTATTTCTTTCCATAAAGGGAAATTAGAAACAATAACAGGAATTCCACAAGCCATGTATTCAAAAAGTTTAGTAGGCATAGCATTTATATGATTTGGCTCTGGCAAAAAGCAGACAATCCCAACATCAGATTGAGTTATCTCTTCCGGAATCTCTTGCGGTCTAATCCAACCAAGGTGTTCCGCCTTTTCAAACCCTTTCAGACTCTTAATTTGTTCTTCATAGTTCAGGGGATAAAATTTACCAAAAAGGGTGAGTTTCACTCTTTTTTGGGAATTGATGAACTCCAGAGATTGAATCATCTGTGTAATCCCGCGGATTTCTGTAAGACAACCAACATAGATGAGATTAAATATATCACCGGCATTGCGGATATTCCTCTTTATTTCAGTAAAATCAGACAACACAGGGAAGTTTTTCACCACTACTACCCTTTGGTGATTGGAGAAGTTGCTGGAAATGTCATCTGTGGCAGGGACAATGCCATCAAAGATTCTTGAAATTACCCACTCTGCTATTTTGATAGCTATGGCAACAAATCTCCTTGCCCTTTCAGGAAGGTATGGCTTTGAAAGCATATCTTTTTCACAATCCTCATGCACATCATAAATAACCTTAGATTTGGTGATTAATTTTAGTGCCAGCCCAACAGGCAGAAGCTCCGGATCATGGAAGTGATAAATGTTGGCATTTTGTTTTAGTGCAAGATGAAAAGCCTTTAATGGCAAAGTAATCATTCTGTGAATCCTGCTCTTTGTCTTTGGTAAGGCAATAATCTGTACACCATCGACAACAACCTCATCTTTATCATGTTGGGCAATAAGAATAACATCATAGCCCGCATTTGCAAGCGTCTTACACTCCTTATGAAAAATGCGGACATCAAAAGGCGAATGGACAGTGGTTATGTGGCAAACTTTATTATTTGGCATTTTGTACTACCTCTTCATAAATTGTTAATGTTCTTTCAGCATTTTTTTTCCATGTGTAATTCTCGATAACAGTCTGTTGAGCTAATTTCCCTATTTTTTTACATTCTTCAGGATTAGAAAGAATATAATCTATTGTTTTAACTAAATCTTCAACATCCTTTGGCTTTACAAGAAATCCATTTTTACCGTGTTCTATAACATCAGTAATGCCTTCTCCGGCACATGCAATTACAGGTTTTCCAAAAGCCATTGCCTCTAAGTACACTACCCCAAATCCTTCATTCCAGCTTGGCAGCGAGAAAATATCTGATTCTGCAATTTTTTTCATAGTTTCATTATGATCTAATTGACCCAGAAACTCTACGCAACCATTTAATCCTAAATCAATAATTAATCTTTTTAATTTTTCCATTTCAAGTCCGTCACCAATGACCACATATTTTATAGAAGGATACTTTTTTATTAGCACAGAAATTGCTTTGAGATTCAAATCAATGCCCTTTGCTGGAGTTAAAAAAGATACACTTATAATGGTTTTTCTTTTGCAACCATCTCTTGATTGACATTCATTCCTTGTTATCGCTTCGATTGGTATTCCATTATTTATTACAAAAATTTTATCATTACAAAATGGAAAAGCATTTAGGGCTATATCTCTTAACTTACTGCTAACAGTTATAATTTTATCTGCAATTAGAAATACTTGCCTTAAAGATTCTCTGGCTTTTTTATTACGATATAAGGTGTGTTGTAAATCTTGGCCATGCACAGTAACAATTAATGGCTTTTTATACCTCTTGTTAAAACACATTGTAGCGTACCCATCAGGTAAAGCAACATGTGCTTGAATTAAATCAAATTTATATTGCTTATATATTTTGTCTACAATCTTTCTAATTCCAAGATACATAAAATATCCTGAATACTCAAAAAAATATCCTTTAGGAAAACATATATATCGTGGGTAATAAACCTCTATTCCATCAATAATATTAGATTTCGGAATTTCTAAATAAGCTTTCCACTTTGAGGATAATAATGTTATAGGGAAAACGGCTAATGGAACAGGCGAGACAACTTTTACCTCACAACCTATCTTTATAAGTTCTCTTGCTTGATGATGAACAAATATACCACTAACATCATTAAATGTGGATGGATACATGTGCGAAATAATCAGTATTTTCATACTTAAGTCTCCATTTTAAGTCGATGATAGTTCAAAAATCCTAAACCAAAGGAAAACAATATCCACTGAGGAAGCGAGTTTAGAATTGAGCTTGAGCTTGTGCTCGAAAAAAAGAAGCTAATTAAGCTAATCAGCAGTGCCTCACAAATCTTTTTTTCTTCATTATTTTCTAATTTCCTATAACTGTTATATAAATTAATAAACAGACTAATATAAAAAATAACATATCCTATAAATATAAAAACCCCATAATCAGTCAGAATTTCAAACCACCAATTATGGACATTGAGTATACCTTCAGTATCGTAAACAGCGTGATGTTGCATATAATACAGGCTATTACCTGCACCTACCCCAAAACCAAAAGAATTAAAAACAAAGACAAGAGAATTTTTTATTAGATTCACACGAACTTCATTTGAACCTGAAACCACAATATCTAATAATGATGTTAAATTAGTATTAAAAGTTTCAAAAGTCAACTCTAATCGATTTGAAAAAATAAGCAGTAAAGAGACAGAAGCAACGGACAAAAAAGCTGCTATTTTTATTTTTCTCTTAAAGGTTCTAACAAGAAATAAAAACCAGAAGAAAAAACCAATTATAACAGCAATATAATTTGCTCTTGATGTTGTAAAAATTAATAGAAATAAACATAGCAATAACAAGCCCAAGCCCAATAATTTTTTAATTCCTGATGAGGAATATCTGATAAATGTTATCACAAAGGGTATACTTAATGCTAAATAGGTTGCATAGTCATTCTGATTGGTAAAAGTAGCTCTCGGTATATACCTGTATAATTTTTCATAGTAATCATAATATTGAAGCTGTGTAGAGCTTAAATATTGAGGATTAAACTCGATTAATTGCTGTCCTGTTACCATATTCCACAAACCAAGTGGTATCATCACAAATAATAACATTATTAACCACAAAGAATAGAACCGCTTCATATCATCTAAGCTTTTGAGGTAATAAACAATCACTATAATTAAACCAACATTTGTTGATAAAAAAACTATATTTTTTAATGTAGCAATATAGTCTTGTGACCATGCCAACGAAAATATAGCATAAAAGACCCATAATATCAAAAAAACGATATAATTTTTGATTTTTATATGAGAAATCTTTAATTTGCCTTGCTGATAAAGGTGTTTCAGTAAAATAATAAAAAATATGAATATCAACAACACCCTGTAAGGGAATATTGACAACCCTTCACTTAATTTAAGGTCAAAAATTGCTGAACCCCAAAAAGCTGAAATAATAAGAAGATAGATTAAAAACTTCATTCGGATCCTTCTCTGCGTTTAATGTATCAGTCATCAATTTTATCAACTCCGGTGGAGACTCTATGCTTTAGTTGAATATTCCTGCTCTCCCGCAGATATCTTAACTCTATTCTATCTACGATAAATTTTAAGTCCTGTTTGCTTGGTAAAAAAATTAACAAAGAGTATCCCGTTTCTTTAATAAATATTAAAATTAAAAATAACGATGTGCCAAGATATGACAAACTTGCGCTAATAGCTGCACCAATATATCCGTATTTTGGTATAAGTAAAAAGTTTAAGGCAATAGTAAAGACAAGTCCAATGAAAGAAGCTATCGTATTTATATGATATTTGCCTATTCCAGCAAAATAGTGGCTTATTGTAACGGTTAACCCGAAGGATACTATTCCTGCTGAGAGATAGAATATAATCGTTTTTGTTGGTCCAAAATCTCTTCCAAAAACCAGAGAAAACAAACCCTGTGGCATAAAAAGTAGAAAAAAAGTTGCAAGTAGGGTTATAATGAAACTTAGTTTTGCTAATCTTATTGTTAATTCCCTGGAATAATTCAAGTTATCGGTATTTGCTATTTTTGAGTATTGAACCAGAGCAATACTACTACTAATTAGCCGTATAGATTCTGCTATCGTTACCCCTACTGAATAGATGCCCACATCTGCTAAGCCAACATAATGGTTTAAGATAAAATAACTCAATCTATAATTTAAGTACTGAATAACATTACCAAGCTGAGCGATAAAACCATACCTGCTGATTTCTTTTACTGTGGAGAAAAAACTGATTAATGGTTTTTTTCTTACAACTTTCCATATTTTTAATACAAAGTAAACCGTAAAGCATAAACCAAGAATATAGGAAATGTATAATGCCAAAAGATATGAATTTATATTTACTTTTCTCAAAACCAATATTATTAAACCAAATATTAGAAAATTTGCGGAAACTTGTATAATTCCTGAAATGTTATAACTACCTACCTTCTCCTCTGCTAAAAGGATTGTGGTGCTTGTACCAAAAAAAGAACTTAAAATACCAAGAATAACTATATGGAAAAATAAATTTGTAGATATGACACCTGTAAATAGCAAAATGAAAGAGATTAGGATGCTAACCAATAAAGACCATAAACACCACAAGATTGTAGCCTGTTTAAAAAATGAGATACTCCTGTTTCTCGGAATTACATAAACTAAAGAAGAACCCCCAAGAAAACCATTAAAAAGTGTAATCAACCCAACAGAGGCAGTAATAATACTTAAAACCCCTCTGCCATGTGCACCCAAATATCGGGTCGTAAGAATAAGGAGAATAAGTGATAATCCTGCAGAAATTATTTTAGTAAAAGAAGTATTAAGTATGTTTTT
>JAHIYT010000132.1 GCA_018814945.1 Patescibacteria group bacterium | reverse complement strand
CAATTAAAAGCAAAAACTCCGGAATTCGTTGAAAGATTACAAAATGGGGAAACGATAGAAGATATTACCGTCGAAGCATTCGCGGTTGTAAAAAATGCGTGCCGAAGATTGATGGGCACTAAATTTACGCTTGGAAAGGAGGAAAAAGAATGGGATATGATTCCATACGACTGTCAATTGCTTGGCGGGCTTATTTTGAATGACGGGAAAATCGCAGAAATGAAAACAGGTGAAGGTAAAACATTGGTTGCCGCTTTGCCTCTTTATTTGAACGCATTAACCAAACGTGGTTCCCATCTTGTAACTGTAAATGATTACTTGGCTGCTCGTGATGCAAATTGGATGAGAGTTGTGTATGAATACCTCGGCCTTACCGTTGGAGTAATAGTTCATGGCGTAACCCCTGAAGAAAGAAAGGAAGCATATGCTGCTGATATTACATATGGAACGAATAATGAATTTGGGTTTGATTACCTCAGGGACAATATGGCTACAACTCTAGAAGCCAGAGTTCAACGTGCTCCTTATTACTCAATTGTGGATGAGGTGGACTCAATTTTGATTGATGAAGCTAGAACTCCACTTATTATTTCTGCTCCAGCCGATGAATCCACCAAAAAATACTACCAGTATGCTCAGCTTATTAATAACTTGAGTGTGGAGAAGGATTATGTAGTTGATGAAAAGGCTCGTGCTGTTACACTAACTGAGGATGGTATAGCTAAAATGGAACAGCTACTTGGAGTTGAAAATATATATACTGATGCCGGCTTTTTGGAAGTTCATCACATTGAACAAGCCCTTAAAGCGAAGGCTATTTTTAAACTGGAAACCGATTACCTAATAAAAGATGGTGAAGTGGTTATTGTGGATGAGTTTACCGGTCGTCTTATGCCTGGTCGTAGATATAGTGATGGATTACATCAGGCAATTGAAGCAAAAGAAAATGTTGAGGTAAAAAGAGAAAGTAAAACACTCGCTACAGTTACTTTTCAGAACTATTTTAGATTGTATGAAAAATTAGCCGGTATGACAGGTACGGCTAAAACGGAAGAGGAAGAATTTTATAAGATTTATGGCTTAGATACCATTGTTATTACAACTAACAAGCCTGTGACCAGAAAAGATTTATCCGATCAGATTTTTAAGAACACCAAGGGTAAATGGCAAGCTGTTGTAAAAACTATAAAAGAATACAACGAAAAAGGTCAACCTGTGCTCGTCGGTACAATCTCCGTTGAAACCTCTGAGATGCTTTCTAAGATGCTTAAGATTAGCGGGATTGCACATGAGGTTTTAAATGCTAAACACCATGAGAGAGAAGCTGAAATCGTTTCTTTGGCCGGACAAAAAGGTGCTGTGACCATTGCTACCAACATGGCTGGTCGTGGTACGGATATTAAACTCGGTGAAGGCGTTAAAGAACTTGGCGGTCTTGTTATTATTGGTACAGAAAGACATGATTCCCGCCGTATAGACAACCAGCTTAGAGGTCGTTCCGGACGTCAGGGTGATCCTGGTGAAAGTAGATTTTATGTGTCTATGGATGATGAACTTATGCGCTTATTCGGTTCAGACAGAATAAAATCTATGATGGATAAGCTTGGTCTTCCTGATGATATGCCGATTGAAAATATGATTATCAGTAGAAGTATTGAATCCGCGCAAAAACGTGTTGAGGGGCATAACTTTGATATTCGTAAGCACTTGTTGGAATACGACGATGTAATGAATAAACATCGTGAGATTATTTACTCTCGTCGCCTGAAGATATTAGAAAATGATGACCTGAAGGAGGATATTTTAGAATTAATGGCTGATGAAGCGAGGAATATAGTAGTTTTCCATACATCTTCTGTTAACCGCTCCGACTGGGACTTCGTTGCCATTGCTAGTGCAGTAAATGCCCTACTCCCACATCAAACTAAGGAATTAGATGCTCAGGATTTTGAAAAGCTGGATAAATCAGATGACATTATTGATAACCTAGTTAATATTCTCCACAACGAATATAAGAATAAGGAGAAATCTCTTCCTGATCCAAAAATGCTCCGGCAGATAGAAAAAAGAATCTATCTTCATGTTATAGATACACTTTGGATGGAGCACATCGATCAAATGACTCAATTGCGTGAAAGTGTTGCACTTAGAGGCTATGGTCAGAGAGATCCTTTGATGGAATATAAGCAGGAGGCATTCCAGATGCTTAAAAAATTATTGGATGCCATTCAACACAACGCAATTAACACAATATTCAAAGTTCAGATTAACGTAGATGCACCTGCAGTAGCTCAGCAAAAAGCACCGCAAAATATGCAGACTAATCAGGATGCTATTGAAGGCAATGTTACTGGTCCTAAATTCAGACGTAAACCAGCTTCCGCTGAGGCAGCTGTAGCTCAGAGAATTTCAGCTGACAGCCCACCTGCCCAGAAAGTAGATGAAGTAGGCCGAAATGAACCTTGCCCTTGTGGAAGTGGGAAGAAATATAAGAAGTGTCATGGGTCCTGAAAACTTGAAAATCTGAAAAAGTTGGTTTCCAAGTTTTCACGTTTTCATTGTTTGACACAAAATCCGATCTCTGCGACAATTAGTTAGCACTCACTCATTTAAACTGCTAATGGATTTAAGGAAGCGACAAATATTGGAGGCGATTATTAATTCGTTTATTGCGAGCTCTAATCCTGTTGGATCTAAATATATTTATGAATCTTATGATTTTGGTGTGTCCCCTGCTACTATCCGTAATGAAATGGCTGCGCTGGAAAACGAGGGCTACATTGCACAACCTCATACTTCTGCGGGGCGTGTGCCGACCAACATGGCTTACAGAATGCTTGTTGATCAAATGCAAATTCAGAATCCACTTATTCAGAGGGTTAAACGAGATATGGAACAGGTACGACGCGAGTATTTTTTAAGGAAAACCAAGGAAAAGCTGTATGACACAGTTTCAATTTTGGCTGGTGTTACAAATAATATTAGTTTTGCAACTCTCCCGGATAAAAATCGAGTGTTTTATATAGGTATAAGTAATATTTTAAAGAAACCTGAATTCATCAATCAGCCAGAAAAGGCCACTCAGGTTATTGAAATTCTTGAAAATAGTTTATATGACGTACTTGCAGAGATTGATATTACGAATGAAGGAGCTGTTTATATTGGTGAAGAAAATATATTACCGGAATTCAAGAGCTGTAGCTTGCTTGCAATCCCCTACTCTTACAAAGGTTTCAACGGCGTGATGGGTATACTTGGATCAACACGTATGGATTATCCGTATAACCTTGCTGCGCTAAAGACGGCTATTCAGTATTTACTTGATTAGATTTGAAAACCTGAAAACTTGAAAACCAGGGTTTTTAGGTTTTTAGGTTTTTAGATTTTCAATGTATATTAAATATATGAAATATTTTTTGGGCATAGACCCAGGCTTATCAGAAGTTGGTTTTGGAATAATCAAGGCTGAGAGAGATGTGATTGAGTTTGTTGATTGCGGGATTTTTAAAACAACTCCTAAAAATACATTCCCAGAGCGTCTTCAGATGATAAAAGATGATCTAAAAGAAATTTTAAAAATGCATAAATATGCAGCAGTTGGAATTGAGGAACTGTTTTTTGCTAAAAATGTTACCAATGCCATTAAAGTGGCTCATGCACGTGGGGTGATTGTAGAGACGGTTCATGATCTGGGATTTCCAATTGAAGAATTCACTCCACTGCAAGTCAAAAATAATATTTGTGGCTATGGTGGTGCGGATAAGATTCAAGTTCAGGAAATGATTAAGCGTCTTTTAAACTTGAAAGTTAAGCCAAAGCCGTATGATGCGGCGGATGCACTCGCTATCGCTATTTGTGCTTCGCGAACTTTTGGCTCAACCCTAAAGCCCTAATCTCACTCCGAGCTAGTCGAGGAGTCTGCGAGTCGCCAATAACTAGAATTTCGCAGATATCTCGTCGCTGCACTTCCCTCGATATGACATATGGGGGCATGTTTTTAAAATTTTCAATTCCAAATTCTACAAGTATTTGGTACTATTTCTTTTGAAGTAAACAAAAATATATGCGGAAATTCACAGCATTTATAACAGCGATCGTTCTTGCTTTACTAGTTGTGACCGGAATTTTAGCTTTTCGTAACGGTGCGAGTATAGAAAATCTGAATCTAAATAAGGTTAGTGAATTGTGGAACTCATTATTTACTTCAGATAAAACAGAGGAGGTTAAAGTGGAAATCGAAGAAGTTAATATCCCTATAGAAGAAGAGAATTTAAGTTATGACGAACGTATTGAGAAAGGAGATTATTATTACGACAGAGGTTTTCTTACATTTGCATCAAATGAATATGTTAAAGCTGCAAATTTAGAACAGAATAGGATTGAACCTTATCAAAAGCTTTTATTAACTAATTTGGAGCTTGGAGATTATGACAAAGCTTCAATAAATGCGGAAGTAATACTCGATATGGTTCCAGGTGACCTTGAAACTCAGTTTCTGCTTGCTCAGATATATATAAAACAAAGTGAATTTGAAAGTGCAGAGACTATTTTAGATACACTGCTCGCATCTGATATTAAAGATGCTAGGATTAGTTATTACAAGGGTCTACTTCGAATAGTTTTTGATGATCATGATGGGGGTAGGAAGTATTTGAAACAAGCCCTGAGTGAAAGCAATGACGATAATCTAGATAAGAAGATTAATTATTTTCTGAATTCGTATACTGAATATGAATTTGCAAAAGCTGCTGAAGAGCTTTATTTGGCAGAATTACTTTCTCGTGCATTTAATAAAGCGGAAGAATATGAAATGGCAATTTATAAACTTAAGAGCGTTCTAAAAACCAGAAGTGACTTGCGGGATGCATGGGTATTATTTGGTTTTGCTTATTTGAACTTAGAAAACTACTACTTTGCACAATCTGCATTTGAAAGAGCGTATGAACTCGATTCCCAATGGCCTACAACTCAATATTTCTTGGGCCTTACACATGCGGAATTAGGCAATACAGATGAAGCTGTGATTTACCTTAATTATTCACTTTCAAATCTATTCGAACCGGAGATTGTAGTTCATCAAAAGCTGGCTGATTTGTATTTAGAAACTCAGGATTATGAAAGTGCTGTTAAGGCATATGAAAAGGTTTTGGAATTAAATAATCAGGATATCAATTCTTTTGTCCGTCCTGTATGGATTTATTTAGATTTTTTAAACCAACCGGATAAAGCTATCGTACATGCAGAAGCAGCGGTTATTGCCTTCCCGGATAATGCCCTTTCTTACAATCTGCTCGGCTGGAGTCAGACAGGAACCGGAGATCAGATGTCCGCTGAAGAGAATTTACTAAAAGCCATAGATATGGATCCTAATTTGGCTGCTGCGCAGTATAATTTAGGAAGGCTATACGAATCACAAAACAGAAAATCAATGGCCTTAGAAGCTTACCAGAAGGCTTATGAATTAGATTCAAGTGGTTCTATCGGCAATTTATCTGCACAGAGATATAATGACCTTAAGTCACAATAACTATGACAATGACCTATTACCAACTCTGTCATAGTCATCGTTATTGTATAAATTTAGATTAATAACAAAATAAGAATATGTTTTTCAAAAAAGATAAAGGCCTACTTAAAAAGTATAGAAAAGAATTAGTTTTTCTAATTATCCTAATCATTATTGGTCAGGTTATTTTTGGGATTGTAAGTAAGAACTTTACTACTCCTCATTGGGAAAGCAGAATCTATGCAACAACCGGTGTTAAACACGATACAAGCGACCTACACCGCCTTAACGAAGCCGCTCATTACTTTGGCCAAACCATGATAGGCTGGACGAAGTTTCCACATTTTATGAGCAGTCTTTCAGAACTTACTGATTTACCTGAAGATAGTTCTATTAATGCTCATATGCAGGAGCGTCAAAACATTATCTTTACCGTTTATACACCAGAACCTATAGCTTATGAGAAATTAATCGACGTTAAAGACTATATTCAATATAAAATGGATGAATATAATAGTGTGAATAGGACTCTGTTTGTTTTAAGTAGTTTAGATTATGAACAAGTCGAAGTAAGCAAGACCTATCAATTCGGAGCTATTGTTGCATTACTTGCTTCGCTGGTTATTGGGCTTGGGGTCCTTTTCGTACGTCGCGAATTCTTTGTCTAAATGCTTCTATATTATAGCCGCTTCTCTCCATACATGTTTCGATTATTCCAGGTAATTTTTCCATTAGGTCTGGAGTAATCGCTATCTTATCCTGATGCTTTTTCAATATTCCAAGGAGAATTTCTTTTACTGCTCCAACAATCTCCCCTTCTGAATAATACTGTTTCATAACTAACGCAAGCGAAGAGCCTCTTTCACCTTCTGACATTAGGATATCAACAATTTGATTCGGCCCAATAGTTTGCAATGCCTGAGTTTCGTCATCTCTACCGCCGGTGTTCATTAGCTGAGTTTCCTCATCTGGTCTTGCTCTTCCCATAATATTAAATATTAGTGTATTAAGCTCATTCTTTTTCCTTTATCTGTTAGTCCATATTCCATAGCATCTGGCTCTTCAACGTTTTCATCTTCTAATAATCTGCCGAGATTCATTCTTTCTATATCGATAATGCCTTGATCGCTCATCTCGCCTATTTTAGTGATTATAGGCTCATCCAATTCCTCTGATCCACCCATTTGTGCTCGGACAAATTCAATAATCTCTTCGGAGCTACGTGTTTGTTCTCTTAGTGACTCTACAATGAGCCCCTGAATGGTTAATTCTTCAACCTGACCTTCATTCATAGTCTACAAAATAAGATATAAATATTTAATCCGTTTCAGTCATTCTCGTTGCAAGAATTTCCGTAACGGCATCTCTGTTCTTTTCTGCTAATTCTTTTCCTATATCAGTTAGTTTAACCTTAATTATCTTATCATTGGATTTAGTTCTTGCCGATAATGCTTGTAATATTCCATCCCGCATATATGCCTTAAGAACTTGAGCTAATAAGTCGGGATCTAAATATTCTCCGTTTGTATCAGCAAACTCCATTATTTCT
>JAHIYT010000131.1 GCA_018814945.1 Patescibacteria group bacterium | reverse complement strand
GCAAAAGAGATGGCTGAAAAGCTTTCTAATGTTGGATTGGTATTTAAAAAGAAAGCAAAAGAAGGCAAACTCTACGGTTCTATCACTGAAAAAGATATTGTTGATTCTTTGAAAAAAGATGAAAAAGTGGAAATTTCAAAAGATATGGTTAAAATCAAAAGCCCCATCAAAACAATTGGTGAACATAAGGTAAAATTAGAACTAACAGAGGGTGTAACTGTTACAATTGGTGTTAAGGTAGAAGCTGAGTAATTAAACGATTTCAGTCTCTCCACCAACAAACTCTACAAACTTTCCATGCCTCCTTCCTGTGATACGTTCATAGGTAACACCCTTTTTTCCCTCAATTGAACGTGTAAGTTCTTGATCTGTTGGGGAATCTTTTTTGGCAAGAATAACAAAGTCTATATCAGGATTATGCTTTATTGCCTTTTTGTATGTATTAGGTGCTCTTACGCCATAACTCGCATCCATAAAGACAACCTTATCAATTTTTGCGGAAAGGTTGTTGTCAAAAATTGTCATAAGAGGATGACCTCCTGCACTATGCCCCTCAACCGTAATGGTCTTATCAACTGGATTAATTCCAAAATTCTCAGATAAAACCTGAGTAACCTCATCATGTAATGCATCCATACTGTCATTGGTAGAATTACCCGCACGCATCCAGCTTGCATCAAATTTCAATTTTGGCATTTTGCCCGTTCTACCCGCGCGGTGTCCCGCACTCAAAGGATAAACAAGAACCATATTGTGATCCGGATCTCTATTATATTGTTCAGACGCATTTAATGTATCTCTAAGTCTATTTAAACCACCCTTACCTTTTGGCCCAATCATCTGTCCATTAAGGCCATGAAAATGGTAAACAAATTCAACGGGCTTACTGCTATCGAAATTAGGCGGAACATATATTCCAACATCTCTACCGCCATTGCCACCAAGCTTACCTACCCACTTAAGCCCCTCCTTTTGTTCGAATGCCTCATTAAAAGCAGGTTGATCGCTAGGGGTCTCCAAAATAAATTTATTTTCCACCGAAGTTACCTTTAAAGCAGGTTCTGGAGATGGCGGACTTTCAAGTTCAGGTTCTGATTTTTTGCCCAATCTGGCTATTGGGATATCGCGTGAACCGGAATCTATTTCTCTTCTTAAAAATCGTCTATACGTAATAGGTCCAAACATACCATCACACCCTCTTCTACCAATTCTATCCGGCATATCTAAAGCACGCTGAAGCTTATAAACAGCCTTCGTTAAACTAACATCATCATTTGGATCAACGGATATATTGAATGGCTCCTTTGAAAGGGTGTCAATAAACCCTTCCATATCAATATCCTTTTCGGAATCAATATAATCACGAGTATATGAAGCTCGCTTTTTAGCGGTTTCAGCTAATATTTCTTCTGTGTTTCGTGGGGTTTCTAATCCCATAAATTATAAATATTAAGTAGAAATTGCGTAAGATTCTATATCTCTAGATAAGATATGATCAGGATATAACTGAGTCTCCAAATCATGGTTGTTTTTAGATATCTCAACGATGTCTCTTATTGTAAGAAAAGCGAATTTCATATCACCATATGTTCTTTGATGATATTTGGCATATCCAGCCAAAGTTGTTTCATTAACCCTGGATGGACCACCGCGCCTTCTTCCATTTTCATCTACATTAGCTCCTGAATGAACCATTTTAACAACCCCATCAGGATTTTTACGAATTAAGAAAACATGATTACCAAAAGCAGCAAGTGCATACTCATTAATTTGTAAGTGTTGCCCCACTTGCTCATCTATATTATCCGGATCTAATTCATCAACAAAATTACATCTATCAACTTCATCACCACAAATATCTGGAAGATAGTTAGTTAAACCATCTTTTCCGCTCCAGCTATAATCACTTAAATATCTATCCTGATTTCTGCCTTCAGCCGGTATCTTCATGGGTAAATCAGCAAGCGCTGACATCAAAAACCCTACACAGCTATTAGATATCACCCTATTTGATCCATCAAAGTTCTCAACATTTACATGAGATTGATATAATTTTCCACTATTAAGAGCTTCACCAATATTACAATCAATTAGATGATTATAAAGAAGCATCTCAGTCTCGGAAACCACCTCTGACGAACTCTCTTCATCTTCTAAACGCAACTTGCGAACAAGTTCAGCGGCAGTGTGAAGCGCTTCATCCGTCAATCCAGCAGCTGCATTAAGAGGTTGTTCTATATGCAGATTTTCATGCTCAGCGGCATTGTCAGTTAAATTCTCAACGGAACCCGAATTTTCAATTGCTGAAAAGTCCATTATTGTTAAGCTACGTCTAAATTATCTTTCTTATCTTTAACCGGTTCGAGTAATGCAAGGTCTATATCACTTTTTTGAACAGCGCTTGAGATATGCGTAATCGGATTATTTATAAAATCTGCATTGTGAATTCTGGATTTATAACCCCTTGCATCATATCCAGCAACCCGCGCAATACCTCTACTCTTATTAGTCCATCCAAGAAAAATCACACTATGATTACCATGAGTATCAGTAGTGTTCCTATTATTATAGTAAATATGATCACCGGGATTAAGCGGTAAAACACTTCCATCCGGAGCCTTCAGCTCACCATCTAATATTGTAGCATGTGGGGCAACTCTGGCATTAGTTCCTTCGTAATGAAGATTTTGATAAACCCTCTCTCTGCCACAACCAACACTCGAATAAACCTTATTCACCCAGTCCCAACAATGTTTCCCATCGGTTTCGTATTCATTTACCGCAAGTTCAACTGCACGAACCACCCTTTCCCCCGGTGGTAATGATTTCAAAACCTCAAGTTCAGCAGATTCAGAAAATTCAACAAGACACTTATCCTCAGTATCAGACGGAGCATTACCTGGCTCAAGTTCTTCATCCGCGTCAGGCTGTTCAGCTGGAATATCACGCTTAAGTGAATCTAGTTTTTCATTGGTAGTAGCTAGCTCTTCATCTCCCTCATCACTTTCTTCAGTTTCTTCCTTAAAATATTCTTTCAGAAACAACAACCCACCAAGAACAATAAGCGGAGCAACCATTTCTTTTTTTGCATCTTTCAATTGTCCCAAAATAACTGGTAGATCGGGGGTAATTTCTCCTTTATCATCAATTGCCAATGGTTGTTCCTGTATTGTTTTAGACATACATTATGCGACGTATTGCATATTATCGTAATAATAATTTTCCATATCCGAGTTTCGGCTGTTCTCCGCTAACTCAACAATGTTACTGATTGGTATAAAAGCGAATTTCATGCGTTGGCCACTTGTTTCCATACGCTTTGCATATGCGGAAAGAGTTGTTTCATTAACCCTAGAATACCCCTCTGCTTGTGCAGTCTCCGAATCTACATTAGCACCAGAATGAACCATCTTAATTTCCCCATCGATATCTTTATAAATCAAAAGTACGTGATTCCAAAAAGCAGCAACAGCATACTCACCAATTGCTAAATGTTGACCAACTTGCTCATCAATATTATCCGGATCTAGATTTTCAGTTCTGTGATATTTTGTAGCGTCGTTACCCGCAATATCAGGAATAAAATGCTCCAAGCCATCCTTACCACTCCAATGGTATTCACTTAAATACCTACCCATATTACTTTCTGCAGAATCGCTGATTTTAAAAGGAAGGCCAGAAAGAACCGACATTACAAAGCCCACACAATTGTTTGTTATATTGCGGGCCGAGCCATCATAGTTTTCAACTCTAACCTCTGATTGATATTCTTTTCCAAATTCAAGCGCAGTAGCATAGCGCTCATAAATTTGTTTACTAAAAAAAGCGACCTTATTTCCTTTTTCCTTTGCTAGTTTATTAAATCTCTCTTGGCCAAAATTAATTTCACCAGATTCAGCAGGAACTATGTCAACTCCAACTGTAGTTGAGACATCTTCACGCAATTCACTCAATTCATTTTTTGTATCAACTTGTTCTTTCGCTTCATCTTCACCCTCAAGGACCTCTGGCTTGAAATAAGACATAATGGCAATACCGGCTAAAACTAAAAGCGGAGCCATAAGCTCTTTTTTTGATTCTGAGAGCTGATCAAGGATACTATCCCCCTTCGTCTCTTCAACGTCATACATTAATGTCTCTCTTTTAGGGAATTTAGGCCTTTTATCTATGATTTCAGGTTCAAATACGGCCATAATACAATTTAATCTATATATTATAACACAATTCATGGCTTAAAACAATAGATAGGTAATATTAATTATTTGATTCAAAGTGCTCTCTAATATATCTTTATTACGTTCTATTAAAGGGCCTGTAGCTCAGTGGTTAGAGCAGTCGGCTCATAACCGATTGGTCGTAGGTTCAATTCCTACCAGGCCCACCAGTTTTTTTGATAAATATCAAAAAATTCTGTTATAATTCCTTCGATCTAAGATACAAATTTATGAGTAGTTTAACCGATATCAAAGTAGGCACTGTTGTAAAGGTAAATGGAGATCCATTTCTTGTTACAAAAAACCAATTCATGCGTAAAGATGCAGGAAAACCTGTTATGCGCACAAAGTTAAAAAACCTGAAAACAGGGAATACACTGGATAAAACATTTCTAGCTGGAGAATCTTTTGAATTTGCAGATATTGAAAGAAGAAAATGCCAATATTTGTATAAGGATAGTAGCGAAGCAAATTTTATGGACAATGAAAGCTTCGAACAGTTTAGCCTACCACTCGCTGGAATTGAAGATTTGATGGAATTTCTAAAAGAGGATACGGAAGTTCATGTAACTTTCTATGAAGGAGCCCCAATCGGAGTACAGCCGCCCATTAAAATCACACTAGAGATAACTGAAACAACCCCTGGAGTAAAAGGAGACACCGCCACCGGGGGGACAAAGCAGGCAACTGTAGAAACTGGCGCAGTAATTCTAGTCCCACTTTTTATAAAAGAAGGAGATAAAGTGCTAATTAATACCGAAACTGGAGAATATGTGAGTAGAATTACCGATTAATATAAATATCATGAAAAAAATACTAAGTTTTACATTTGCAATTTTGTGTATATCAATGCTCGCAGGAGTAACCCACGCAACAGGTTATTGCGGAGATGGCATTTTAGACGAAAGTGCAGGAGAGCAATGTGATGATGAAAATTTTACAAATAGAGATGGATGCAGTAGCTATTGTATTCTGGAAGATATGACCCCGCCAGAAGTCACATCTGTATCAATAGGTGAGGGGGCAACGAATATTGCAACCACAACAAATAAAATTACCGTTACATTCTCCGAACCTGTTGATCCAAGTTCTATAAATAGTAACACCGTTAAATTAAAACAATATTCAACTAAATTGGATACAGATTATGATTTAAGTGATGACGGCAAAACAGTCACACTAAATATAAACGAAGATTTATATGGTGATTTGGATCATACCGTCGTTGTAGAACTAGTTAAAGATATTGCTGGAAATCTAATGACTGGTATCTATATTAGAACATTTACAACAGGTGCATACATAGACCACACTCCGCCAAACATAAAAGCAAGACCAGAAGGCGGAAACCATCACATAGCACAGTCAGTAACATTAACTCCTTATATTGGAACTCTCACAACCAGCGATGAGTTTATAGACGAAGAAGCCACTATTTACTACACGTTAACCGGCGCAATCCCAACGACAAAAAGTGATATATACAACGGAAAATCATTTTCAATAAGCAAAAATACAACACTGCGATATTTTGGCGTAGATGAAGCTGGAAACACAAGTGAAATAACTACACAAACCTACATATTCAGCTGTGATGAAAGGCTAAATGCCAAAGAAGTAACATCCTATCCTACTTGCTCAATTCAGGAATGTGACCATGGTTATAAGTTACAAAATAATGTGTGTGTAATTGATTATAATTTTGATGAAAATGACTATAGAGTGAACGCAGCAACCGCACCATTGCTAGGATCTAATACCCCAATGACAATCAGCACAAAGCCGGCACTATACATAACACCGGAACATAGGGGTATTATACCAAGGCCTATTTTATTCAAGGAATTAACAAGTGGGACAACAATTACATTTGAAAGAGACACGGAAATATTCCACACGGATGGAAGGGCTTTTGCTGGCTATATAAGACCACCTGAAATGCTTTTCTCAAAGGATTATCCAATCAATTTTGGATACACATTTAAATCAATATTCAACTTTGAACCGATAGATGGTGAAGATCTTACGTTTGACCCTCCATACAAGCTTACAATTCCATTCACAGACAGGTATGATCCCGAAGCAAGTGTAACTGTATTTATTTATAATCCGGATACAGAAGAGTATTTTAAGCACAATCCTAACTGGGTCTTTTTGGAAGCAGACCTAAATCAGGTTACAATAATGGCAGATAGGCCAGGTGCATTCTTTGTGGCTCAACCCGGAAAAAACTACAACAAAGTGGAATTCCAAGACACGATAGATCACTGGTCGAAAAACTATGCTGAAGAGCTTTACAGAATGGGCATTGTAAAGGGGCGTGATAAAGGAGTTTTCGCACCAGATGATATTTTGACCAGAGCAGAATTTACAAAAATTGCACTAAATGCCATTGGCGAAGAAGTGGACCCATTGGAAAATGTAGAAAGCTCCCCTTTTATGGACGTAGCACTTTACGCCTGGTATGTTCCATATGTAAAGAGGGCAAAGGAAATTGGCCTTATTAACGGCTATCCAAACGGTGAATTTCAACCGGATAATCCTGTAAATAAAGCCGAAGCAATTGCAATTTTAATGAGAGCTTTTGATTTTAATACTCATTCAGCAGGTGCCAGAGGTGATAATTATTCCGATATTCTCACTGATCAATGGTATTTTCCAGCAGTTAACTTTGCCATACATAACAGACTAACCGATGGTATACGATTACCAAACGGAACTATTATGAATACTTCATTTGGTCCAGCACGAAATATCACTCGTGGAGAAATGGCAAAACTGGCCATTAAGACAATAGAGCTTAATGAAGAAGTGAACGGAGACTAAGCCGCGTCAGGCGGAATTGAGTCAGGGTGTGCGTTTCTTAGTGGTGCAATGCCCATAGAACTATGAAGTTGCCTTCTGGCGCCGTCTACCATGGTTCCTACTTCCGCAATTCTGGTTCTATAGTCCGCATTTTCATTGCGGCGTCTCTCTCTTAAAACCTTTACCACAGTCATACCTGCCAAAATAGCAACCTGAGTGTCGCCATCATCCACAAACTCGGCAGCAATCTCACAAGCCAATTTTGGACCAACATCTTCACCTGTAAGCCCTCTCTTTCCTATCTCATCCAAGGTAGCCTGAACAATCTCCTGATGAGGAATCTCTATATCTGACCCCGGCGCGCCTAATTGTCTGATATCTCTGGCCATATTTATCTCTTAGCTCAATTTTATTATAAACCACAAGAAAGTATTTGTAAACATTAATATTGACTTATAGAAAAAATATATTATAATTAACAACTCTAACCTCCTAAATAAAGTACCCAATAGGGTTACGCTTGAATCACTTGCCACGCTTAGCGGGACTACGTGATTCACCTCACTTTACTTGGCCTCACGGCCGGCGTTCCATTCGGATCGCGTAACTCGCTACTACCTATGCCCAACCCAAAAAGACCTGATGATAATCCAGAACATGAATTAATAACCGCAGATGAAGGAGCTCAGCTTGCACGATTTATTAACGACATAAGGAAATGGACCGACATTCTTGGGGAAGATAAATTAAGAGAAATCCTAAGTAGAAAAGATGTTATAATCCCAACGTTTACTGCAGAAGAGTTACTAGATGCCATTCAAGTTTGTTCAGCAAGAGGACTGGCTTTTCTAAGATCCAATAGTGATCCAAAATATTTAAAAGAAAACATAGAAGCTGCCATTAAAACAGTTACTTTAGCCAGAAGATATTTAGCTGGAACATTAGAATCATTACCACTACTTGCACAACAAGACGGAGCTAGAAGAATGCCAGAGATTGCAACTCCGGATAGACGTGTAGCTTTCTTTGCATCCGGAAGTAAGAATATTCCTGAAAAAAAACGTGCAGTTTATGAATCAGAGCTAGAAAGACAAGCAGAATCAGCCCTTAAAAAAGGTGCTGCCGACATACGTAATCTAACCTTATTTGAAGCACTAGCACTAATAAATATGATAGGCAGAAGGGGTGAAAGTTTTGGTAGAGAATTAGAAGATATCAGAGCACTTGAAAGAGATATCGCAGAAATCAGTGGGCTTGGACTTGATCCAGATTTTGCCCAACAAATGCGAATGGAAAGAACCGCAGAATTTGATTTCAGAGAAAGAAATATCGGATTTAAAGGAGATTATGGAGCTTTAGAGGGCGACTTTATAAAAGCCTCAGAAGTGTCCAGACAAGTGTTAAGTCCTGTTTTAAGTGCAATTTCAAGCTTATATAGCAAAGGCCTGATAAACCAAATTGGGAGAGGTCTTATGGATACAAGAAAAAAGGCAGGGAGAGCGCTAGTAACGCCTGAACAAAAGCAAATACTTACAATTGGTGAGCTTCTAGTAAGAGGAAGAAATAGACGTAATCAATAAATTCCATAATATTGTCTAAACTAAGCACAAAACCCTTTCTTTTTAGGCTTATTCGTGGTATAATATAGAGATTAAATATATCTAAAACAAAAAGTGCTTCAATATAAAATTCCTCAAAACGTAGGCATTGAAGATAAAATAGTTGGTCCATTCAGCTTAAAACAGCTAATTATTGTTGCTGTAGGATGCGCGATTAGTTATGTGCTTTTTGCAATTACATCAAAGCTATACGAGTTAAATATTCTCGAATACATAATTATTGCAATTCCGGCAGTAATTGCCATCGTATCAGCGATGGTTAAAATCAATAACATTCCATTCCCAAAATTCGTCTTACTCACTCTTGAATATGCAATCAAACCAAAACAAAGACTTTGGGACCATAGAGGAATTGTAGCACTTGTTGCTCCGGATCTTAGCGAAAAAACAACACAAAGATCTGTAAGCACCACTCAAACCGATAAAACGAGTAGAAAAGATGTCAATTTAGAGGATCTTACACTGGTACTGGATTCAGGTGGTTTTGATCACGTAAAGAAAATAGAACATAAAGATATCGATGTAGCAAAAGATGATGATCTAGTTTCAGAGGCTTTCTTTGGTTACAAAAAAGATACCAGCGAAACACAAAATATGTACTGGCGCACCAAAGAATCGCAAAAAAAACGCCTGGACATATTGGCAAAACAACCAAAAACAGAAGTAAAAAAGGAAAAAGCTGAAAAACCACAGCCTGCGCCACAATCTGCGCCACAATCTGCTCCACAATCTGCTCCACAATCTGCTCCACAATCTGCTCCACAATTGGAAACTCCGCCAAAGAAAAATAAAAGACGCAGAAAGAAAAAGCCAAAGATAGCCGCACCGGCTCGCCAAGAAACACAAATCAATACTCTAAAAAAGAAACAACCGGTGCAGTTAATATCAACAGCTCCTGCTAAATCTGAAACTCGTTCAGAGGAACAGGCAAAACAAAAACTACAAAAACAACCTACCCCAAAACAAGAAAATACTGGAGGTGAATTCCATCTCGCAGACTTGGAAAAGGGAGAAATAGAAATTAATCTCGATTAACATGGAAGATACAAAAACCTTGTCTACCGACAAGCAGGCATCAGCGGATACAACCGTACGTCAAAAAAAAGGCAGCGCAGCTGCCAGCACTCAACTTTATCTTGATATTGCCGAGGTAAAGGATAATGTTGTAATTCTAAAAAACGGCGGTCTCCGAGCTGTATTACAAACAAATAGTATCAACTTTAATCTAAAATCGGAAGATGAACAAAATGCTATAATTTTTGCTTATCAAAGTTTTTTGAACTCTTTAGAATTTCCCGTTCAAATCGTGGTTCAATCAAGAAAACTGGATATTGATAAATATATCGAAAGTGCAAAAGCTATCGGTGAAAAACACGAAAATCCACTATTAAAGAAGCAGACACTCGAATATTGTGAATACATACAAAAGTTAGTTGAGTACGCCGATATCATGGAAAAGAAATTCTACGTTGTAGTACCCCTTGATCCATACAGATCTCAAAAACTAAATATGTTTTCAAAATTCTTACAAAACATATCCGCAGCAGATAGCATTGATAGTATTAAAAGGAGACACAAAGAATTTGAAGAACTAAATAAGAGCCTAACACAACGCGTTAATACCGTAAAAGCTGGACTCGAGGGATGTAATCTAAGGGTAGCACAATTAACAACACCTCAGTTAATCGAACTCTTCTATCAGATCTATAATCCATCAACTGCACATAACGAAAAAATAGACGACTTAAGTAAGATTGATGTAGAGAATATATAACTCATTTATTCATTTAACATTTCATATTTAACATTTGAATGAAGAATGATAATTAATAAATGCTAAATGTTTTCTATTCCTCGAGTAATTTAATTTCAATATTATCCGGAATACGCGGCATATTTGATATCCAAATTGGCCATGTCTTTATTAAAACCTCATCAACCTCAGAAAGATTATTAACATAACTCTCAGCCTCCTCAACGCTCAGACTCGCAACCTTTTCTTTTACATTGGTTGAAAAGCGCAAACCAGCTTCATACGAAGTATCTATTACATATTCTTCAATACCCTGGATCGAAGCTGTTATCTTTATTTGTCCTAAATCCTCATCTTCATCAATAACTTCATAACTGATAGTATCCGGATTAATTGATTCATCTATTATACGCATATCAGGATGAGTTCTTGTTTTAAGTTCCTTTTTAAGGAGCACAAAAAGCTGGTCAAAGTCATACGCCACACCTTCAGCCTGTATTTTGGCAAAAATCTCAAATTTATCTTTTGTACTGCCCTCCAAATCATCGGAAATACGTAAATCAAGAAGTTCTGTCTTTAAATATCTGCTGTCATCCAAGAGAACTAAATTTGTATGGTTAAGGCGGTTCATTTCTTCAATATGACTACGTAAATCCTCTTTCGCCATTAGTATCAAATTATCCTCGATTTGCTTTTTAGCTGCTTCAATATCTTCTTCTAATACAATTTTTTGGAAGGCGGTTACTCCACCTATCATAGGCTCATAACTCTCACCCCAAATTAATTCCTGATTGTATTTTGAAAGACCTGGAATCATGAACATTGTCGGCTCAATATTCCCCCTATCACCAATAGGATCATCGTAGATATCAAAAGGATCTGCCATAACACTAACCTCTAAACTTCCAGGGGTTTCAACGCCTTCTTCATCTTCTGATGCGGGAGGAACTATTACACCCTCCTGTATTCTGAATATAATCCCATCGCTTGTCTGGAATCTGGTATCCTTTTTCAGCTGCCATTCTTCAGATGAAGTATTAATTATAGTAATTTTACCGGTTGCATTAGTCCCTTCAAATATCTTACTCGTGGTATTAAATACCTTCGTTTGCTTAGTAACAGTTTCAACAACTTCACTGGCAATAACATGCGGCTCGTTTTGCATGAGCAAATTTTGATTCTTCCTTTTATCCGCAAGTACTATATTTACCGTATGCGAAATATTATCGAATTTAGGTTTGATATAAATCGTTGCCCCAGGAAGAGCAATATAACTAATAAGCATAAAAAGACCAATGCTTATCATCAGGATCAATGCAAGAAGTTTGCGGTTCGGGCGAACGAAATTAAATGAAGCCATTGAATCATTTACTCCTTTCTTCTTTTTTTTATTCTGAGCCCTGAATTCTTTTATTAACTCACCAATTGTAATTTTTTTTTCGGTAAAGCGACGTGGTAAATCCTTAATAATTTCATTTCTGCGAGCTTGAATAGGCTCAATACGCATCTGAGGGGTATCTTCAGTTGGTGCCTTGATTTCTTCAACCTCAATCTGGCTATACACGGGAATATTTAATTGGCCGGCCAAATGCCTGCCCATTCTGTCAGTAGTAATAATAATCAGTTTTTTCTTTAACTCTTTTAATTTTGTATTAAGAATTTTTAAATTCACTATACTTTGAAAGAGAATTGCCTTACGTGGAACAACAAGATAAATCTCTTTTTGTTTTACACGTTTTACCAGATCATAGATCGATGTAATTTCTTCGTCGATTTCAATGTATATAACCTTTTTCATGCTTAGAATTGGTTTCGAATTGGTTTCGAATTGATCAATACGATCATCTATTCGACTTTCAATTCGATTATCTATCCGAACTATTTCTTAAGTATTATTAAAGCTGGAAGTTCTTTCCCCTCAATCATTTTAAGCGATGCACCACCACCCGTAGAAACCAAGGTAATTTTCTCTTCTAATCCAAGCTTTTTAACAGCACTAGCGCTGTCCCCTCCTCCAACAATGGAAACTGAGTCACTATCAGCAATAGCTTGGCCAATTGCTTTAGTGCCGCCTGCGAATGGTTCCATTTCAAATACTCCAATCGGTCCAAACCATAAAACGGTTTTAGCATTTTTGATTTCAGCAATATACTTCTCTACTGTCTCAGGCCCAATATCAAGTGCCATCCAGCCGTCTTCTATGCCATCGATAGAAACGGTTTTAATATTCGCACTCTCAGAGAAATCATCAGCAACAACCGCATCAGTAGGAAGCTCAACCTTATCGCTATTAATTACTTCTTGTACAATATCTGCTATCTCTTCCATACCTTCATCATCAACCTTACTTGAACCCACATTGTATCCCTGAATTTTTCTGAGATTATAAGAAACGGCACCTGCAATCAGAATCTTATCAGCAATGCCCATCAAATTATGGATTGCAGTTAATTTATCAGCTTTAAGACCACCTATAACAGCTACAACCGGATGTTCAGGAGATTCAATAGCTCTGGAAATTTTATTCACCTCATCTTCAACGCCCAATCCTGCATAACCAGGAATATATTTTGGAACCGAAGTCATGCTCGCATGTGCACGATGAGAATTTGAGAAGGCTTCATTAACATAAATATCCGCAAGTGATGCGATCTGCTTTCCAAACTCATCACGCTCAGCTTCATCTTTGCTTTTTTCAGCAGGATGGAAGCGTATGTTTTCTAGCATCACAATTTTAGCTTCAGGAAGACCATTTTCTCCCCAATCATCTATCTTGGCAACATCTTCTCCAATTAATTCAGATAATCTTTCAGCAACTTTATTGGTCATTAAATGCGATTCATTATTTTTTGGACGACCAAGGTGTGAAGCTAAAATAATTTGAGACGCACCATTTTCTAATAGATATTTTATTGTGGGAATAGCATGACGAATACGCTTTGCATCACGCACATTGCCGTCATCATCTAAGGGCACGTTAAAATCGACCCTTATAAAAACTTTTTTACCAGATAGCTCTGGAATATCTCGGAGGGTTCTTAAATCCATTTTGATCTACTTAAAGAATAAGTCAGAGAAATTATACGTTTGATTAGGTTTTTTTTCAATCCAGCGAAATATAAGATTTGCCTAAGAATATAGGTGTATAAATACCCAGTTCCTGATAGGCTTTCTCGGGTATTCCAAGGCTTCCTAAATACATTTTCCCAACATATTCTTTATGATTATCAAGTCCAATTTTTATCATTCCAAGTGCTACCGTATAAGTCGCCTTGGTGGTAGGGCTCATAACATTGCCTGTTTCAGCTTCCAAACCAGAAGGTACATCAACAGATAATATTGGTATTCCGGAATAATTCATCCAATTAATTACTTCATCCGCCGGAAAGCGAGGATTACCTCTGAGCGAAAACCCAAAAAGGGCATCTACAATTAAATCATATCCATCATCAGAAGGTGCAAAGTTTGCATCTCTTTTTCTGGGTTCCAGCTCACTAATATTACGAACAAGAGGTATCCCCAAATTTTTTATCTTAGTAAGCTCTACAGAAGCTTCCGGCGTAAATTCTTCATCGGGATACGGAGATAAAACCGTCACCACGGCTCCTTCTTCATAAAGTAAACGCGCAGTCACCAGTGCATCACCACCATTATTACCTTTGCCGACTACAACAAGTATGCAACTAGGCTTAATTTCCTGCATTATTACATCAAAAACGGACTTTCCGGCATTCTGCATCATCTCCTCGAGAGTAATATCAAAGTTATCGGAAGCTAATCTTTCGAACTTTTGCATTTCAAATGTTGTGAGTGATTGGAACATAAACTAATTGTAGATGAAAATCTGAAAATCTGAAAATCTAAATATAGTTTTCAAGTTTTCAGATTTTCAAAGTTATAGTATC
>JAHIYT010000130.1 GCA_018814945.1 Patescibacteria group bacterium | reverse complement strand
GCGGCTTTGGCAGCATTAACTGGACCGAAAGATTCTGTGGTAACTATGGCTGAAGAATTCACAAAAAGACGCGAGTATATTTATGAAGAAGTTAATAAAATTCCTGGACTTAGCTTGGTAAAACCGGAGGGTGCGTTTTATGCCTTCATCAAAGTTTCGGATTTATACACTGATGAAATGAATGATAGTTTTAAGTTTACTGAGTTTTTATTAGAGAAGGCAAATGTTGCTGTGGTGCCTGGAGGTGCATTTGGAAAAGAAGGTGATGAATATATAAGATTTTCTTATGCATCGAGTATGGAGGATATTAAGGAAGGGCTAGAGAGGATTAAGAAGGCCTTGGAATAGTTTGACATTATAGTACATCCATTTCGGATTTCGGATTTGTGATTCCCATTCTAGATTCTGAAATGCAACATGTAAAATCAAATCTGAAATCTAAAATCAGAAATCAGAAATATTTACTGTTTCCATTTAATTGAACAGCCTATCGTTGGTAGTTGCTTTTCGGCGAGTGGGGATCTGGAGAGAATTGCGTCGAGTGCATCTCTGAGTTCGTTTTTGGTGACTTGTGATTCGTTTTGCCAGTTGTCATCTATTCGACCATGATAGACAAGGTGTCGCGACTTGTCGAACACATAAATATCGGGTGTACACTGCGCTTTATAAGCTTTTGCTATTGATTGACCTTCGTCACGTAAGTAGACAAAGTTTACACCATTTTCAGGCGCCCATTCTTTCATGGCGTCAAAAGAATCTTCAGGATAATCATCCGCATCGTTAGCATTTATACCAATTAGCTGTACGCCCTTATCTCCATAATCGGACTGTATGGCAATCAAGCGATCAATTACTGCGTGAACATATGGGCAGTGATTGCACATAAAAATAATTACGAGAATTTCTTTATTTGCAAAATCAGATGGGTTATAAGTTTTGTCATCTACCCCAGGGAGATCAAAGTCGATTATTGGAGTGTTAAGGGGGAGTTGTGAGGATTCCAGGAGTACCATATTTAATTGTGTTAAATAGCTTATTTTTAATTTACCAAAAATACTATAGGATTGATAATTTTTAACACTTTTTTAATGCTACGTTGTTAAAATTATGTTAAATTGTGCAATTATTTTGTGTACCAAAAAACAAAAATATAATACTATGTTCAAAGTTGAAGCCCATCCCCACTACCCTCAAATAAATTTTATTAATTAATAGAATTGAGAGGGTATTTTAATTGTTATTTTATTGAAAATTTTAATTATAAATGGGTATTTCTAGCCAAAATGAATCATCTGGATCACTGCAACAAACACCTAGAAAGAGGGAGATTTTTGGTACTTCACCAAGCTTGGATGTATATG
The DNA here is from genome assembly GCA_018814945.1 of Patescibacteria group bacterium. Taxonomy (GTDB): domain Bacteria; phylum Patescibacteriota; class Gracilibacteria; order UM-FILTER-43-11; family UM-FILTER-43-11; genus JAHIYT01. Next base: position 3,662 of record JAHIYT010000130.1, on the reverse strand, counting down.
GAGCAGTGAATAGAATTTGGAATTCCGGTGCTGCCGAAGATTTTTTGAGCATAGACGAAGAAGGGCAACTTCAAATGCTTAGGGGGGAACAAGATAGAGTGATTGTGGGAGATGTTCGTTGGAATCTTTCTGCCATGATTCAAAATGGTGTTGCAGTAAATATGCCATCACCCACTTCAACTCCTAACTTTCTTTATGATTCAGAGGTAAATAGGTCAGTTGGTGAATGGCGAGAGGAATTAAAAGGAACATTAACCCCGCAAGATTATCAAAGGCTCGCTATGACGATAATGAATGACAGGTGTCTGCCTGATGTATTACCCACTTCAGATATTGATCAGGCTATTTTAATGGCTATTCAAAAATATCCTGGCCAAGCTTTAAACCTATTGAATGTTCAGGGATTGCGAGATAGGGTTCAATATTTAAAAGAAAATCTTATACCCAATTGGAGTGATGAAAGGCAAATATTGTATGCAATGAAGGCGAATCCTCAATCTGAAATTGTTAAAATTTTGATGGAAGCAGGTATTGATGGTTTGGATTGTGCTTCGGGAAATGAAGTGGCAATGGCTCAAATGCATGGTGTTGACCCAAAAAATATCTATCATAATTTACCGAAACTACCGCCTGAAGAGCTTGAGCAAATAGTTAAAGGAGGTGCAAGATACATGACCGTAGATCATATGCCTGCACTTGAACATGCCTTTAAATTATGTGAGGAAATGGGTGAGGAAGCTCCGGAAATTGCCGTTCGAATAGCAATTAGAAATGATCATGCAGCATTACCAATGATGACTAAATTTGGCATACCTCCCGAAAAATATCAACTTGCGAAAGAAATGATTGAGCAAATAAAAGCCAGAGGTCTACGTGCTGGAATATGCATGCATGCTGGATCACAAATAGATATGCCGGAAATTTATAAAGAGGCAATAGCTACAGCCTCTGAGATTGCAAGTGATGCCGGAGGGGTTACGAGTTTTAATATTGGCGGAGGTTTGCCTATAGATTACTTTGGTATTATCTCTAACAGTCCTGATGACTTTCTTAGATTAATTAATGATGCTGTTGATAAGAACGTTACTGATGATGTTTTAAAAAGAGGTGAGGGTAAAATTATTTTTGAATTTGGCAGGTTTATGGTGGCACCATATGCACATTGGATATCCCCTGTTCACGCTATTGAGGAGAGGGATGGGGTTACAAATGTAAGCTTTTCCGGAGGTGCTCATAACACATTTAATGGAATAAAACTTCATGGCTGGCCACTACCTCCATTAAAAGTAATTTCTCCTGACGGCGAAGAAAGAGTTGGAGATAGGTCTGAATGTGTTTTATCTGGTGAATCATGTAATCCAATTGATAAAATCGAAACTGCTCTTCCTAATGATATAGAATCAGGTGATTATTTAATTGGAGAAAATGCGGGTGCTTATACGGATTCGTATGGCTCAATTTTTAACGGCTTTGCTCCACCAAATTATTTAAAATATAACGTTTAATATTTCTTAACAAAAAATAAAAATGACTGAAATAAAAAAACCGGATGCCTTTGTCCAGGCTACAATTGAGAAAGCAGAAGCTCCAACACACCCACAATCTGTTGGAAAAATTGTAATCGAATCAAGAGAAGCCCCAATATTTTCACCTAATGGTCAGACACGACACGAGGAACACGAAGAGCCACAATTTAAAAGAGCAGAAGCTATGACATCTGCAGAAATAACCCCGGAACTTGTTAAGGAAGCTTCTGGTTTTTATAGGTGGATATTTGGTAATACCATGCATTTTGCTGCCTGCCCACCTTGTGAAATGAGAGGTGAGGATGCTCGTTTAACGGCTAGACAGGCGTTTGACACCGGTAAAGAAATGGTTGATTTAGATAGAATGGATAGTGAGGGTTTACCGCCATGCCCGTGTTGCCAAGGCGAAATGGAATATGTTTATGATCCTGAAGCACATAGAAGAAATTTTGAACAAAAGTTATTGGAGAGCGATGAAAGTTATATGAGCATCCTAAGAAAGGCGGATGGCTCGCTTGGTGGCTTGGCCTTTTCTTATGTTACAGATGTGCAAAGGGAATTTCTTTTGGAGTGGGGTAGTAAATATCCATATATGAAGCCTGAGCTACAAAAACCTGAACATCAAAGAGACTTGGGTAAATATCTGAATTGTGTAAAAGATATTTTTAGAGAAGATGAAACAAACCCAGATAAAACAGTCATGGCATGGAATTGCATAAGTGTATCAAAAGATTGCGCGGGTAGATTGCCAGCTTTATTAGGAAACTTATTTAAAGCAATTTCACCTGAACACAGAAAATTGGATTTACTCGGTGATGTACGCAGAAATTCACCTGCACATGGGATTTTTCTTGGAGCTGGGGGCATAGAAGGTACAACATTTTTTGATGAAAAGGAGGGTGATATTTTGATAGGAGGTCCTGTTGAATGGGCAATTGCATCTTATACACTTCCACCAGAAGAGTTTAAAAAATTAAAAGCACAAAGGTTAGCAGAAAGAGATAAAAAATAGATTTTGCTTACGTAGTGATATATAATTCCAGTCGAAGCTGAAAAAAATAAAAAATAAAAATGTTTAATTATTTTGATTTCGTATATTTCTTTTTTGCACTATTGATATTGCTCATGGGGATTTTGGTGTTGTTTGATCATTATAGATCTAAAAATAATATTATCTTCTTTTTGATATCTTTAAGTGCTATTGCCTGGATGCTGACTTTGTATTTTGGATATGGCTATGCGGATTATGCGAATTTTCATGAGGGAATTTTTTGGATGCGTCTTTCTTATGGGTTTTCCATTTTAGGCATGTCCCTTATGACAATATTCATATATCTCTTCCCGAGACCTTCTTTTGTTTTACCAAATAGTGTTAAATATTTTTATCTGGTTATTACCCTGGCCTTGTTTGCTGTAGCTGGATTTACACCCCTTGTTAATGACTTTTTTTTGGTAAAGGACGGTATTTATATTAAAGACACTTTTGGCCCGTTGTACTTTCTCTATGCAACCGATATTATTTTTAATCTTATGGCATCAGTTGCTCTTGCTGTTGTGAAGCTAAGTAATATTAAGGGTATTGAAAGAGGTAAAATGGTTTATGTTAGTTATGGATATTTCGCATTTGTAACTTTGGCCGTTGCTACCAATGTGATTCTGCCTATTTTTGATATTATTGTTCTTCAGAGAGAGATCCATGTATTGATATTGGCCTTTGTTATGCCTTCTTATTATGCTATTCACCGCTACAGATTCCTCAATTTCTCAAATACAACACTAAATCTTCTAAGGAAAATAATTTTATATACTATTTTCTTTATATCCATATTTTGGATTTTTAGATTGCTTACTTTTACATTCCCAGAGACAAATGTAATTTTTGTTTCTCTGCTAAGCTCATTTATTGGATTACTTTTTATAAAGTGGATAGAGAGGATTTTTCCAGAATTAATCACGGAAAGTTTTAGGGAATTTCGCAATACACTTACTTCGTTTAAATCAAAAATTTATTCCTGTGACACATATGAAAAATTGCAAAAACTAATCGATGATACTTTTTTGATTGAACTAAATTATGTGAATGTAAAGCTTTATATCATTAGGGATAAAAAGGAGAAATTAAAAATACCGATATAT
>JAHIYT010000129.1 GCA_018814945.1 Patescibacteria group bacterium | reverse complement strand
CTGAAGTATCTGAAGTATCTGAAGTATCTGAAAATAAAACAAAAAATACAAATACTGAACCTAAAGAAAGCGGAATGAATAAGCTTGAAGAAAGGGATATGCAAGAAACAAAAAGTAATGAAACGGAAATAGAAGAAATAAAATTCAATATAAAGAAACCTACCAAAAAGAAAAAAGGTATATTTGCAAAACTTAGCGAAATTGGAACAATTTCTTCTAAAGAGGTAGTTGAATTTACAAGACATTTATCTGTAATGATAAGTGCTGGAGTTACTATTTTTGAAGCTATTACATTTTTAAGAGATCAATCAAGAAACAAGGTATTTGCAAGCCGTTTAGATAACGTGATTGAGAGTTTAAATAATGGACAATCCTTATCTGCATCAATGAAAAAGTTTCCTAAAGTATTTCCTGAAATATATACGAATATCGTTCATGTTGGTGAACAATCGGGATCACTGGCAGAAACCATGAGTGACCTTGCAAACCACTTAGAGGAAAATGATAAATTTAAAAGTAAAGTAAAAGGTGCACTTTTATATCCGAAGATAATTCTTTCGGTTATGGTGCTGTTCCTTTTTGTGCTCTTTTTCTTTGTAATGCCTAGAATTCTTACAATTTTCTACAGTTTAAATGCAGAAATACCACTAGCAACCAAAATCACTATTGGAATAACAGAATTTATTGAGGGTAATATTTTAATGATTGGGCTCGTAATAGCCGGTGTGATTATTGGTGGTCACTTCATACTAAAAAACCCAATAATAAAAGGTCATAAAGATATGCTCTTTTTAAAGTTTCCATTTGTAGGACATATAGTACTCAACTATAACACAACACAAGTGGGTCAGCATTTCGGTACATTATTTGCGAGTGGATTAACCATTATAAGATGTTTGGAAATCACCGAATCGGTTATAAACAATACAGTTTTCCGAGATGAAGTAAATTATATGGTAGATAAAATTAAAAACGGATCTTCTTTTTCAAATAGTTTTAAAGAAAAATCAATCTTTCCTCCTATGTTCATAAAGCTTATTAAGGTAGGAGAAAGGACTGGTAAGCTACCTCATGTTATTGATTATTTAAAAGGTTATTACAAAAATCTTGTAGATGAAGATGTAAAAAATATTACGACAATAATCGAACCGGTAATTATGGTTTTACTCGGATTAATGGTTGCCGGCCTTGTGGTAACGGTTATCGGACCTATCTATCAATTAATTTCAAATGTAAGTAATTAATGAAATTCCTAAATAAAAAAATAAAGGCATTTTCATTTATAGAAGTGATAATCACAATTTCATTATTCCTATTATTGGCTGGAGTTGGAGTAGGAGCATATTTTCAATATTATTCATTTTCGTTGGTAAAAGCAGATGTAAACAATGTGCTAACCCTAATAGGGCAAACTAGATTTAAGGCTCTAAAGAACCCAACAAGTGAAGATTATGGTATTCACATAGACGTTCCCACAAGAACAATTACAGGATTTAGAAAAACATATAGCCCATTCGATACAGAGAATACAGTTGTGCAACTGGAACAATTAAATATTACTGATTTAAGTCTTAATCCTAGCATCGGAGTCACCGACGAAATAATTTTCCAAACACAAACGGGCAAAACTGATAATTATGGCAATTTTACTATAGGAGACGCCAATTACAGCTATACAATAAATATTAACGCGCAAGGAGTTGTTAACTAAAATAATTAAAAAAATCAAAGAGTATAAAAAGGGATCGAGCATAGTCGAATTGATTATTGTAACCATATTATTTGCAATCTTGGTTCCAACTTCTATTGGTATATTCATCAGTGCAAGCAAGATTAATGGTCAGGCATATATTCAGCATTCTGCAGCAACCACATTGGGTGAAACAAACGATATATTAAGGTATATGAGGAATCAGGGGTTCGACTTAATAGCAAATGGATCTTTCTATTTAATTAGAAATCCAGGATCTAATTCATGGTTAGTAAAAAATGACCTACCGGATAAAGATACTTTTGAGAGATATATTACGGTTTCAAATGCATTAAGACACGACAGTACGAATAACATTTATTTTGATGGTGATTCAGGACCGAATCATGAAGATCCGAACACTAAAAAAATAGAAATTCAAATATTATGGGCGCCGGACTATTTGCCATTAGATTTAATAACACAAACTATTTATATTACGAACTGGCAGAAAACGATTACGTATTCATCATAAAAAATGAAAAATAAAAATATTTTCAAAAACAAAGCAGGTGCAACATTTATAGAGCTACTCCTATATATAGCAGTTTTTCTAGCCTTAACCCCTATACTACTTACCGTATCTATAAATTCACTGAAACTTGAGGAAAGACACACTGTTGAAAAAAAAGTAAGCACAGATAGTAGATTTGTAATAGAAAGGGTGTATGACACCATAATAGACGCAAAAAGAATTGATGTTGAAGATTCTATATTTAACGCTGCAAATGGAAGGATATCATTAGTAATGCAGGATGACAGCTTAGTAATAATTGAGGTGGATCCTAATGATAATAAGGTAAAGATAACCGAAGATGATATTACTTATGAGCTTTCTTCTGGAGACGCTGTAATTGAAAACCTGTATTTCGAAAAAATTACGGACACATTAAATGATCCGGATATAATTTTGGGTGTTAATATGAGGCTCAAGATTAGCGGAATTGAAGAATACGATGTACCTCAGGATTACGTAGTTTCAGCAAATTTAGAGAATGGAGATTATGATGAAGATGGATGTCCAGATTACAAAGATATATTTCCTAAACACGCAGCATGTTGCGGAGATGCGGATGCTGATGGCACCTGTAATGAACTGGATAACTGTATATTGACTTACAATCCATTTCAGGAAGATTATGACGAAGATGGCATAGGAGATGAATGTGATTTAACAGCCTACGGAACAGGAGGCGGAGGTTCAGATGGCGGCGGATCTCCTAATTGCAGTAATGAAAGTCAGCAATTAGAACTTATTAATTACGAACCCCCCGTACAATCAAACAAGCTAAAAAAGACTCTTTTAACTTCTTCACCTTTATCACCAACAGTACTAAACGCACTAATTGATATAAAAGAAAATGAGGGGGAAGACGAAATAATAAAAGATGGTCATTTTAAGGATATTTTTGTTAATAACGTAAAACTACCGGGTGATGTCTATATAAACTTATTGGCAATGGAAAATATAGATGACAATTACAAAAATAAGATAATAGACGCACACGAAGAAGCTGAAGCAGTATTATGGGTGGAAGGAGAAGACCCAACCAATAATATTGTGTACGAAGTGGAGAATGATGGAAAAGAAAAGGTAAGTTTTAAAAACCCAAATTACGAATTAGGAGAATTTGAGACTTATAAAACCGATATATTCACCATGACAGTTGTAGGAGATATTATAAATTTGTCAGTAAAAACATATAGTGACGGTGATGATACAACTTATTTCAATACGGTAGGAGAAGTTATTTTGGATGAAAAAGGTTGGTTAATAGATTATAAAAGCAGAACAATTGATGATATAGGGATTGAAAATAATGGAAATATCGTTGCACCTTCGGGAGAAATGATAGTAGATGTAATCGCTTCACAAATAACTTACGGCTCGGGCGGACCGGAGGTGGACGTTTATGTAACTCTATATGAAGATGGTGATGAATCTTACTCGAAAATTCTGGATTCTCAAACAGATATTGCTATTAAAGGGCGTGCCAAATATTACAACAATTTTGATCAAAGCTATTATTCAGATGATGGAGATGCACACGTTCTTGTGTTACAAAATGGCAGTGATTTACCAAATTATGACGCTTTTGATGTACAACAGGGTATATCGGAAATACTTGCTCCGTATATTGATCAAGATGGGAAGATATCTGTTGAACTTAATCAGGTCATAATACTATATGAATTTGGTTCACTAGATACATCCTCTGCAGATTTTCAAGATCTAGTATTGCTGATAACTTTCCCTGACTATGAAGAATGTATTGAGGGGGAAGAGGGATGTAATAACGAAGGTATTGCTTATACTTATGTATTTAGCGTAAGTAGTGTGGCAAATACACAACCATTGGAATACGCTGAATTTCAATTTTACAAGAACCAGGAAGGAGATCTTGTTATTACCGATCCAATTAACAACGATGATTACTACCTAACACGTATCACCGATTATTGCCCGGGAGGATGTGAAGATGAATGTGGAGACACAGGTACTGGTATATATATAGGTGACATTTTTACAGATCAATGCTATTTAGCAGATGATTCTTACCCTGAATGGTGTGTAAAATGGAAAACCTTCCAAGACGACGATTCCCTGAACGTAGCTTACATAGGAGGCAATCAGATAGGAGAAGAAAGCGGTTATTGGGAAAAAACATTTAAATTATCATTATCAGACAGAGAACACGATGAGCTGAAAAAAATAAGTATAGAAACAGAAATTGCATATCAAAGTATTGGTCAATTTTATTGTGATGAGTACCATGCTGACTGCCCAATGAGCGGTAATTTAGTAGGAAACCAAAATATTGAACTTTATAATTGGACTAATGAAACATGGGAAGTCATTGGTGTTTTAAATGCAGATGGTTCTACCAGTGACCAGCAAAAATCGAAAATTACTTATGAAGACGGTGACGTCCTTAAATTCATAGGTGGTGATGATAATGATTTAATCAAAGCGAGATTAGAATTTAATTGGGAAGGAGTGCCACCAGAAGGTAGTGAGAGCGCACCATGTTTTATGTTAATCGATTATTTCACTTTACATCTTAAATGGTAATACCCTCTATTAATTACCTAATATTAAAAATGAAAAACGTATTTAAAAACAAAGGGGGAACAACATTTATAGAACTACTCCTATATATAGCAGTTTTTCTAGTATTAACTCCTATACTGCTCACAGTATCTATAAATTCACTAAAACTTGAGGAAAGACACACCGTTGAAAAACAAGTGAGCACAGATAGTAGATTCGTTGTAGAAAGGGTGTATGACATTATAATAGATGCAAAAAAAGTTGATGTTGCGGGATCTGTTTTAAATGAGCCCAATGGAAAGCTGTCTTTAATAATGCAAGACGATAGTTCAGTAATAATTGAATTAAATCCTGCTGATAATAAAATAAAAATAACTGAAGATGGTGTTACATCTGACCTTTCTTCTCATGACACGGTAGTTGAAAGTTTATATTTTGAAAGAATTACAGATATACTAAACGACCCGGATATAGTTTTGGGTGTTAACATAAGACTTGGAATTAGCGGGCTCGAAGATTATGACGTACCTCAGGATTATGTAGTGTCAGCTAATTTGGAAAACGGAGATTATGATGAGGACGGATGCCCTGACTATTTGGATGTATTTCCAAAGCATGCAGAATGTTGCGGAGATGCAGACGGTGATAGTGTTTGTAACGAGTTGGATAACTGCGTACTTGCTTATAACCCATTTCAGGATGATTACGATGCAGATAACATAGGAGATGAGTGTGATTCCAGTGCCTTCGGAGGAGAGGGTGGAGGTGGGGGCGGAGGCCTGGGTGGTGCTTATGACTGTAGCCCGGATGATCAATTATTAGACCTTATAAATCAGAATCCACCATTATCTAGCTCAAGTTTAAAATCAATATTATTAGCTGCTTCTCCATTGTCCCCTACTGTTCTAACCGCACTAATAGATGCACACCCATTACTGACGAACGGACACTTTAGACAAGTCTTTGTAGCAAATACAATATTACCGGAAGGAATTTTAGAAGCAGTAACAGAAATGGACAATCTACCAGTATTTAACAAAGTTATAATTTTAGGAGCAGATTTAGCAGCACAATATATACCATGGTTAATGGTTGATAGGAGAAATTATGCAAATTATGAAGTTACATTCTATTCAGATGCCACCCCACCAGAGGAATGGAATAATAGAGTTAAGTTTCATGATGCAGATGAAGTATTGGGATCATCTGAACAAACTGAAAAAACAGATGTATTTATAATTGAAGTTGAAAATGGTTCAGACACAGTTACGGTGACAACCGAAACAACTGGTGGAACTGAAGTGAACATAATTACTAATGAAAATAACTACCTTGTTGATGTGAATGGATATGCAATTGAATTAGATGGAATAGCCGGAGATTCCTATTCATTCCTGATTAGCTCTGCATATTCAGAAGAAGAATTGATTTCGGTTGAATTCGATTTTGGCACAAATGCAAATGTTATTAATCCTCCAGAAACAAGTATTTATGAAACCGATCGTTACATTTGTTATTGTGAAGGTGGCTGTGCAGATGATTGTGGTGATATTGGAACAGGAATTATAACAACCAATGTATATACTGATTTATGCTACAAATGGGATGAAGCCTTCCCGGAATGGTGTTCACATTGGTACACATTTGAAGATGATGATACTGACAACCCAGCTTTTATCGGTGGGACTCAGAGTGGTGAGGAATCAGTATACTGGGAAAAAACCTTTAAATCAGTTCTTACACAAATACAGCTAACTGAACTAAAAAGCATAACCGTTGGTGGTGAAACCGCCTACCAAAGCTTAGGACAATTCTTCTGTGATACCTTAAGCTCAAACTGTCCAATGAATGGTAGTCTAGTTGGCAATCAAGACGTAGAACTATATAACTGGGATACTGAATCATGGGAAGTTATAGGTGCACCTACTGTTGATGGCGAAATAAGCGACCAACAAGCCTGGGAAGTTAAATACGACGAAACAGATGTTCTAAAATACGTTGGTGGCACCGATGATATTATGATAAAAGCCAGATTCAATTTTAATTGGGATGGCATTCCGCCAGAAGGAAGTGATAGCGCACCTTGTTTTATGCTTATAGATTATTTCACCTTACATCTTAAATGGTAATATCTAAAAATAATAAACCTCAGGGGTTCATAGCAATAGTCAGTCTTCTGATTATTACTACCATTAGTATGATCTTTGCCATGTCCATGCTGAAAGATGGTGTAGATAATGCATCACTTTCATTAAGTAGTATTTTTTATGAAAATTCCAGAGTTAACGCTGTTACCTGCCTAGAGGATGTACTTTATAGAATAAAGGGGGAACAAGAATTTTCTACAAATTTAAATTACACAATAACCGATGAAGATTCTTGCGCAACTTCTATCGAATGGTTTACTCCAGAAGTAGTAGCACCAGGAATTACTGAAACACTAGCAACACTAAATGTAACCGGAACAAGTAATACATTTAACAGAAACTTTCGCTATCAATTAAATATCTCACGATTTGACGTAAATTATTCAGACGGATCACAAGAATATATGAACAGTATTGATATTTTATCTGTTGAAGAATTAACAAGCTAACTTAATGTCTAACATTTTCAAGAACATATTCGGGTTAGAAATAAGCAACACTTCACTTACTGCAGTGGAGCTGGCTCATGGAAAAAGTGGGTTTAGGGTTGTTAATTATTCAATGGTTTCATTGGAACCGGGAATAGTGGAAGATGACTGTATTATTGTAAACATAGAAGGGTTCAAAGAAGCATTAAAAACAGTATTACTTGAGGCAAAAAATGGGCCAATCACATCAAAGAATGTAATAATTTCAATACCTGAAGAAAAAACTTTCGGTCATCACATAGATGTTCCAAAAGAACACAGTAAAGATGAGGAATTTATCAAAAATCTGGCAAAAGATTTCATACCAATTGAATTAAACGATGCAATTATTGACTTTAAACAAATTAAGGAAGGTTTAAATAAAAAAATTGTTACGTTTAATTTTGTAGCCATCCAAAAAAATATAGTCAACTCACTTATAAATGCATTAAAAGACGAGGGATTGAACGTCGTTGGAGTAGATGTTAATAAGAACAGTATTATACGTTACTGTAACAATCGTTTTAATAGCAACGAAGGCAGCTTTGCGATAGTTAATATCGAACTGGAAAAATCTACAATAAGTATTGCCAATCCATCAGGACATTCTCATAATCTGAGTGCACAAATTGGAGGTGAAGAATTTGATAATAAGATAAAGGAAATATTAAATATATCGAGCACTGAAGAACTGCACAATTTGATTTTTGCATCAAAACATAATGAAAGCCTAATAAAACCGGAAGATCGAAGTAATATAAGATCCCAGTTAAACAATGAATTCGAACTAATAATACAAAAAACAAAAGATCTTATAAGGGCTATAAGCTCTCAGGAAGATATTGATCTTCAAACTATATATTTAATAGGATGCCATTCATGTGTACCCGGCTTAAAAGAAACTTTTCAGGAGACATTCCCAGATATTAATATCAAGCAAGATCTCGAATATATAAAGCTAGATGAAACAACTGAATTATTTTATCCAAAAGCAATTGGCTTAGCTATCAGGGGAACGCTTATAGAAGAATATGAAAATGAAATCAATCTACTGCCAAATGAAAGGAAGGAAGAAATAGAAACAGCACAATTATTGCCTATGGTTATGAGATATTCTTTGCTCGTTTACTTAATAGTAATAGTTTTTATGTTATTTGCTGGTATTTCAATTACGGAGAGCTATCTTGAACATAAAATAACCAAACAAGAGGCAATCTTATATGAAGAGCAAACCAAGAATCCTTACTTAAAACAAGTTGCTCAGGCTACACAACAAAAAATTCAATTGGAAAGTCAAATAAACAAAATTTTAGCAGATACGATACCCGTTAGTAGGGTAATGAGAAAAATTGATGATTATAATGTTAATGGAATAAGCTTAATAAACATAAACTACAGCATGAACAAAGCAAATGAGCATATCATGCGGTTAAGGGGAAAAGTTGCTAATCGTGAACTAACAGAGGAGCTTATAGTAGAACTGGAAGAGGAAGCATTTTTTAGAGAAGTAGATTCTCCTCTTTCAAATCTTGTAGGAAAAGGGGACAGATTCGTAAACATGGATTTAATTCTTGATCCAGAGGCAATAATTGCTAATTATTCTAATTCCAAAAAGCAAATGGAAGAAGAGGTAGAAAGTAGTTCAAAGCCTAAAATATTAGCCCCGAAACCTGCATCTGAAGAAGCTAGCGAACCTACAGATGGCAGTGAAAATATCGAAAACGAACAATAATATAACAATGAAAAAAAGCCTAATTAGAAAAATTTGGAAAGTCATAAAAGAAAGTATGTTCTTGAGGATACTTATTATATCCAATGCTATTTTTGTTTTATTTATAATTGTGTCTTTATCCAGTAGTGCTATATTGCATGGAAAAACAAATGATGATCTACAAAAAATAGAAGAGGATAAAATTACTCTGGCTTCACTGGAAAGGCTTGCTATGATAGAAGCCAGCGAAAGCATAGAAAGTACAGAGTCAGGTATACTGATCGATAAGGCATTCGCAGGATACGATGAAGTAATACCCTTTATAGCACTTCTAGAGAGCTTATTTTCCATAATTGACCAAAAGGCCGATATAACAATTAAAAGTAAAGAGAATCAAATATTCCTAGATCATTTTGCAGATTATACGGTTAATCTTGAAATAGATAATAATGCCGAATTGTTCTTTAAAGCATTCGATGAGCTTTATAATTCCAGGTTTATAACAAGAATAACTAGCTTTGCGCTAAACTACAAAACTATGGAAACTGGGGGACACAATGAGCTTAAAGAAGCAGAATTTACAATTAGACTATATTTAAATTAAAAAAAGCTTGCATAAATACGGTACTTTTGTGATATAATCTCCACAAAGGTTATTTATTTTATAAAAACAAAAAAATGCTTAAAAGTAAAAAAGGTTTTACGCTCATCGAGCTTTTAATTGTTATCGGTATCATCGCAATTTTAGCGGGTATCGTTCTTGTTGCTGTAAACCCAGCACAACAATTTGGTAAGGCAAATGATTCTGAACGTAAGTCAGAAATCGGTACCCTCTTAAGTGCTGTTTATCAATATCAAACTTCTCCAACAGCTCGTGGTGCTTTACCAGAATGCTTACTTGGTGCCACACCAACGGCTACAGCTATCCCAGAATGTGATGATGATTATGTTGACGTATATCCTGCTGACGTCAACGGAGATTTTGACGGAGCTGTTGAGTTAGGAACTCCTGGTGATGCTGATACCTACGATTGTTCAACCACATTAGTACCTTCTTATCTTCGCGAGATACCTATTGATCCTACTAGTACCTATGATGCAACAGCAACTGGTTACTACATTTGCCAGGATACAAGTGGTACAGTCCCAAGAATTTATGTTCTTTCACCAGGGGCAGAAGTATTTACAGATGATGGAGGATGTAATCATCCAGACGGATCAGGAGATCCTGTAATGTGTGTTTCTGGTTAATCTAATCTAAATATAAATAAAAACCTACTCGACATAGTCGAGTAGGTTTTTGGTATATAAGTTTTTACCGTACAACAATCCTTGTACGAAATACTACATCTCTATTTTTACTATCCAATAATCCCTGCTCTCAACTTGCATAAATGTGTTTAGTTGCAATTTACTTTATTTGCCCTCGCCGGGCAGGCGTTTCTTTTTATAGTTAAAAAGAAACCAAAAACCTCTGGGGTTCCACGAGACAAACACCAGCTTTTTTCCTTTTAACCATCTCCTACATGTCCGTGGGTACCCCAGACCCCGCTTCCTTTTAACCAGCAAATAAAAAATAAAAAGAAACAAAAAAAGGCACGTGAATAAAAAACCTTAACAACTTTTTTGAATGCATAACGCTGAATTAAGGCAAGGGGGGTCCGGGGGTAACGCGGACGTTCCATAGCTGATACGTAGGCGAGATGCTGAATTACGTCTCGCGAACCCCCGGTGGTTTTTTTATCCATTTTTTGCCACTCAAAAAATGGATGCCCGTCCGGCGAGGACAAAAAGAAAAAAAGGGAAAGAAATGGAATGTTGTACAAGGATTGTTGTGCAAAATTAATCAGCTTCCATTCTTTTCCTAAGTGCTTGCCAAGCATTTTTTAATGATGGATATTTAGTGAGATCTTTGGATTTTTCGACTATCTTTTCAGCTGCTTTACGTACTCTATCTAATAATATTCCATCAAGGAGATTGGCCATTTTAAGGTCTGGTAAACCAGATTGCTTTATTCCATAAACTTCACCAGGTCCACGGAGTTTTAGATCAATTTCAGCTAATTTAAATCCATCAGTATGATCCACCATAGCTTTTAAGCGCTCATAAGTAAGACTCGAATCTGAATTTGTATACAAAAAGCAATATGATTGGTCTTTTCCTCTGCCAACACGCCCACGGAATTGGTGTAATTGAGATAGTCCAAATCTTTCAGCGCCCTCGATTAGCATAATTGTTGCATTAGGTACGTCCACTCCTACTTCAATCACGGAAGTCGATACCAAGATATTAATATTGCCATCCTTAAACTGCCGCATAATAGACTCCTTTTCATCCGACTTTAGCTTTCCATGCAATAGGCCAATTTGAAAATTGGGAAAAATCGACTGGAGAGCTTCATATTCAGCCTTTACGGACTTAACTTCCAATTTATCGGATTCATCAATCAAAGGACATATCACATAAACTTGTTGTCCTTGCTCAATTTTACCAGCAATAAATTTATATACCGTATCGCGATGCTCAGGAGGAACGACCTTGGTAGTTATAGGCAGCCGCCCCTTAGGCATTTCATTTATTACAGATAAATCCTGATCACCGTATGCAACCATTGCAAGGGTTCGAGGAATTGGAGTTGCTGTCATATGGAGAACATGTGGACTCCCCTGTTTTACAATCACTTCACGCTGTTTAACACCAAAACGATGTTGTTCGTCTATTACAATTAGACCGAGATTGGCGAATGCTATACTTTCTTGAATCAAAGCATGCGTACCAATAATAATATCCACCTGACCGTCTTTTATGACACCCTGAACTACCTTCTTTTCTTTGGCTTTCAGTGAGCCAATCAGTAATTGAATATTAAGTGACCTAGTTGGCTTAACTTTTTCTTCATATTGTTCAACGAATTTACTGATAGAAAAGAAATGTTGTCGAGCAAGCACTTCGGTTGGTGCCATAATAGCCGCTTGATAACCATATTTAACAGCCTGAAACAAAGCCATAACAGCTACAACCGTTTTTCCGGATCCGACATCCCCTTCAAGGAGTCTCATCATAGGAAAAGGCCGTTCCATATCTTTTAAAATCTCATAAATTGTAACTTTTTGGGCACCTGTCGGAATGAATGGAAGAGTGGAGAAAAAATCTTTTACAAATTCCGGATCCATTGGCATTTTAATTGAACTCATGTCCTCTGGTCGACTATTTTTCCATTCCTCTTTTGTCTTAACAGCGTTTAATTGGAGTAAGAAGAGTTCTTCATACCCTAAACGATCTTGTGCCTTCTTTAAATTATCCGTTGAAGTTGGAAAATGAACCTCTTTAACTGCTTCTGATTTACCCATCAATCCTTCTTCTTTAACAATTTCCTCTGGTAGAACCTCTTCAAACTCTTTTGCGAGATAAAGTAATGGGTGGATTTTTTCACGAAGCCATTTAGAAGTGATCACCTCGTGTTGCGGGTAAATGGGAACAGTAGCACCAGCATGAATTTGCACCTCTTTTATACTTTCAACTGTAGGACTCTGCAAAACATATTTACCATATTGATATTGAACCTTACCAGCTAGGATCAACTCTTTATCCATAGGTAAAGTCCGCTTCAAAAAGGGCTGATTAAACCAAACAACCTCGCATTCTGAGCCATAATCATCGTAAAACATAGCCTTTACCAACTTCATATTCCTTTTTTTGGTGGGAATAAGCTTAATTCCATGTAAAAAGCCTTTTGTGGTAATTATTTCACCATCTTTTGCCTCATTAATTTTTTTAAATTGAGACAGATCTTCATATCCACGAGGAAAATACTGCAACAAATCAGCCACCGTATATAAGCCCATCTCTTTGAGGGCTAAAATATATTCCTTTTTTGTACTAAGCGCATCAGAAAGCGCAGTAGAAAGATTCATAATGTCTGAATATTAATTGTCTGGACCACTGATTACACTGATTAAATGATTGCGCTGATTACCCTGGTTCATTAATCACCCTCTTAAACTGTAAACTTTTTGCACCAAAGTTTATTAATAATCCTGT
>JAHIYT010000002.1 GCA_018814945.1 Patescibacteria group bacterium | reverse complement strand
AGAGATTTTAAGTCTCTCGTGTATACCAATTTCACCACCGCGGCCCTTGAAACTTAAGCCCAGTTATTTTAGTGAATTTTAGCTTTAATTACAAGTGATTTTTATTACAATGCCCAGTTTTTAACTGGAAATTGGAAATTAGACATTGGAAATATATAAAATCGTGTATAATATAGGCCTCACAAAATTTTAAAGTCATATGTTGTATAAATGGGAAACCATAGGCCATAAAAGGCAATTGGAACAGCTAGAAAAGGAAATATCTGAAAATAACATTTCTCATGCCTATCTTTTTTCTGGGCCTAAGGATGTGGGAGTATTTCGTATAGCTAGAATTTTTGCAAATATTCTGCTTTGTCCTAATAATTACTGTACAAATTGTCAGGATTGTAAACTTATACAAAATGGTTCTCACCAAGATTTAATTGTGATAGGTGATAATGGCGAAACAATAAAAATCGATCAGGTTCGTGATCTTATAAATAAAACTAATTTAACTTCCCATGCACCATCTCGAGTGGTTCTTATAGAAAATATCGAAAGAATGCCTATTGAAGCTCAGAATTCTTTCCTTAAAACATTGGAGGAGCCTGCAGGAAACACAATTTTTATCCTTACTGCAACAAAAATTAATCAAGTTCTTTCAACAATAAAATCTCGCACCAGAAGGTATTCCTTTTTTAATGTTGATGACAGCACTTTAAGAAAAATTTTGACTAAAGAATATGGAGAAAATGCGGATATGAGTGAAATTATACAAATTGCTCAGGGGCGTCCGGGGTTGGCTATAAACTTAATTAAAAATCCAGCAGTTCTTACTGAACAGAGAAATATATATAACCAAATAGAGTTCTTTTTGAAAAAGAATGATTTATCTAGAAAATTTACATTTGTGGAAGCCTTAGATAAAGACCAAAATCAGCTAGAACTCTTTTTCGATGCGTTTTCAAGATATTTACGAAAATTGCTCTACGAATACTTGTATAAAGGTGATCACCCACTACAATCGATGTTTAGTCTAAGAAATGTTGTTGATTTATTTGAATCTTTGGAAAAAACACGCTATCTTATTGATCGGAATACAAATAAGAGATTAGCTCTTGAAAATTTTTTCCTTCAGACAGAAAAATAAAAATAAAATTGATTATAACTTTTGTCGTTAGTCGTTTGTCTTTCGAACAACAAACGACGGAAGACGAACGACATCAATTGTAATTTATTTATGCCTCAACTCTATATATTCACCGTAGCACTGCTTGCAATAATTATTATCGTTTCTAGGCGTAATATTATTTTTAAGCGTGGTGAAAAAAAGGATTTTAAAGAAAAAATTGCCACCAAAGTTGAAGAGAATCGAAAAATTGAACAAGTTGAAAGTAAAACCAGATTTAAGGATGAGTTAGCCAAAGAACAAAAGGATAAAAAATTCGATTTGACACGCTATAAAGATGAAATGAGAAGTGCTGATATGGCTATCGCGAGACAGCAGTGGAACGATGCTAAAAAATATCTCATTCAGGCTATATCTTTTGCTAAAGACGAGCTACAGGCATCTTTAAAGTTGGCCAAAGTGTATTTAGAAAGTGGGGATATTCGTAAAGCTGAATCTCTTTATCGCAGGCTTTTAGAGATAGCTCCTGATAGTCCAGATATTCATGAGAGTATTGGGAAAATTCTAGTCAAAAAAAGACGATATAAAGAGGCTATTGAAGCATACTCACGCGCATTAGAATTAGACGAAAAAGATGATAATAAATTGATTGCATTGGGTAGGTTATACCATTTATTAATGCATTATTCTTATGCTGCTGAATGCTTTCGTCGTGCTGCTGAATTGAAACCACGAGAGGTTGATTATCTCTTTAATTTAGCTGACTCGTGCAAGGCTGACGACGATTATGAAAATGCATTATTCACGTATGAAAAAATTCTTACCGTTGAGCCATATAACGATAAAGCAAAAAACCATGCCCATGATGTTCGTTTAAAAATTAAAGAAAATGAAACTTTTTTTGAGACGGTTAAAACAAATTAAATCTTAAAAATATTATTATGATTCATTTTGGTGACAGGCTTACTAATCGCATAAGTGACTTAGGTAATCCTACCGTTGTTGGCCTTGACCCAAGGCTTAACCAAATTCCTGAATTCATCATAGAAAAAGTTATTGATGAGTTTGGTGAAACTACCGAAGCTGCTGCTGAAGCAATTTTGGAATTTAATATGGGTATTATTGATGCAATTTCAGATATTGTTCCAGCTGTAAAACCTCAAATAGCTTTTTATGAATGCTATGGTTATGAGGGTTTAAGAGCTTATGAAGAAACAATTAAATATGCCCAAGAAAAGGGCATGATTGTTATAGGTGATGCAAAGAGAAATGATATTGGATCAACTGCAAAAGCATATGCAGAAGGTCATTTGGGTAATGTAGATTTATTTGGCACACCAACACCTTCAATTAATGCGGATGCTCTAACGGTTACTCCTTACCTTGGGACTGATGGCATTGCACCATTTACTAAAGTTTGTGCAGAATTTGGTAAAGGTATTTTTGTTTTAGTTCGCACTTCTAATCCTTCCGCTGATGAAATTCAGGGGCAGACTCTTGGAGATCACCTAATGGATGAACATGTGGCAACACTTGTTGAAGGTTGGGGGCGTGATCTTATTGGAGATAGTGGCTACTCATCCGTTGGTGCAGTCATTGGTGCCACCTACCCGGAAGAAGCACGGGTTCTTCGAAACCTAATGCCAAATCAAATTTTCTTAGTACCTGGTTATGGCGCACAAGGTGGGGGGGCAGAAGATGTAAAACCTTGTTTTCATGATAATGGAACAGGGGCTATTGTAAATTCATCTCGTGGAATTATTTTTGCTTACGAGAAACAAGGCAAGCCAAGTGAGGCATTTGCTGAGACTGCCAGAGATGCAGCACTTGCTATGAAAGAGGATCTGAGAAAACTATTTTAGATTGAATATAAAGATATTTTAAAAGCACCTCGTCAGTTGACGAGGTGCTTTATTGTTTACCATTCTTCCTTGTCAGTTTCGTCTTCTTCAAAGACGTAATCACAGTAACATTCACATAAAGGTTGTTTGCACTTATCGCATAGCGGACAATTATTGCCGCACTCGCAATCATTTTGCATATTTTACAAGTTAGATGATATTACTACTTTTTTTTGGTAGCCTTTTTTTTGGTAGCCTTTTT
>JAHIYT010000128.1 GCA_018814945.1 Patescibacteria group bacterium | reverse complement strand
GAAATTTCCTTTTAAGGTGACCGAGATAGGAGTTTTTTGCTTTTTCTTCAGCATTTTTGGCTTCGCCCTTGCGGTCTATTTTACTTAGGGGTATATCCCATTTATTGGCTAGAATTATTAAACCTTTGCCTGCATCTAATATATAACTGGCAATTTGTTGATCCTGATGACTGATCGCTTCTGAACTATCTATTACAAGCAAAGCTATATCACATTTCTCGATGGAAGCCATAGAGCGGAGTGCGCTGAACTTTTCTATTCCCATTTGAGTTTTACCAGGGCGTTTAAGACCGGCTGTATCTATAAAATTATATTCTTTACTCTTATGTTTGATTAATGAATCAGTACTGTCACGCGTAGTTCCTGGAATGTGTGAGACAATTAATTTTTCTTTGTTTAAAAGTGCGTTGATTAAAGATGATTTACCAACATTTGGCCTACCTACCATTGCAATATTGCGGTGCTTTTTGCTAAGTTTATCTTCTATTTTCTGCAAAGGATCGTCTTTCGTGATGAAATGCATACTCCTCAGCTCCTTTACAATGTCAGAGAGGAGCGAGTCGATGCCTGTTCTATGCAATGCAGATATCTGGTGTGGCTCACCAAGTCCTAGGCTGTAGAGTTCTGCCAACTCCACTTCCTCCATATGTCTGTCACATTTGCTTAAAATTAAAAATACCGGCTTGCCTCCGGATTTTTTCCTAAGTAATTCGGCAGCTTTATAGTCATCCCCTGTTAACAGGCTTTTTGAATCGACCATGAGAAGGATTAAGTCTGATTCCTCAATAGCCACACGTGCTTGCAGTTGCATATCACTTTCAATAGTATTGTCTTCTTTTCCAAACTCAAGACCGCCGGTATCTACCAAAAAGAAGTCGATTTGTGGATGTTCAACTTTATGGAAAAGCCTGTCTCTCGTTGTACCTGATTCTTCTGCAGTTATAGCAATACGAGATCCGGCTATTTTATTGAATAGAGTTGATTTACCTACATTTGGCCTCCCCACGATCGTTATGATCGGTGTTTTCATATTTCTTCAGGACACAGGACTCAGGAAACAGGAAACAGCTGTGTTCTGTGTCCTTAGTTCTGTGTCCTTATTAATTAAGAGCTATAGTATTGAGCTTTCTCTCTGACCTTTCTATGGTGTGATCTCATCACTGCAGCCTGTCTTATATATCGCTTTCTTTTTGGCTGTTCGTGAAAACGATGCTGTTTAGCACCAAGTAAAACACGGCTACGTTGAACCATCTTTTTAAAACGACTAATTAGACGTTCGTTAGACTCGTTCTGCTTTTTTACTGCGTAAATCATTGAGCTCTCCTTTTAGTTATTAATAATGAGCTATACATTTATAGCGAAAAACCTTTATAAATGCAAATGTTTTTCTGAATTTCTAATTTCCAATGTTTGATGTCCAGTGATAAAATGGTTAGGAGTTTATTAAATAACACAAAAAATTATGGGATTCATGGACCAAGCAAAAGACATGTATAAGCTTCAAAAGCAGGCTAAGCAGATTAAAAAAGAGCTTAAAAATATTCATATCGAAGCGGAAAGCGATGGAATAACAGTGGTTTGTAACGGTGAGCAGAACTTTATTGAATGCAAGGTGGCAGAGGCTATTTTAGGTGATGCCAAACGTATTGAAAAAGGTTTTGTAGAAGCAGCCAATAAGGCGGTTAAAAAATCTCAGCTAATTGGTGCAGAGAAGATGAAAGAAGTAATGGGTGGATTTGGGGGAATGTTTGGAGGCGGACAATAATTAAACGAATAGATTGTCGAATAGGGGTTCGAGTGGGAGATCGAATAGGGGTTCGAATAGACCCCAGTAATTCAATACGACCACCAATTCGACCACCAATTCGATCCTTAATACGAAATTTTATGAGAAAATTCCTCTACCCACTAATCATAGTCGTTGTTGTCTTTGTTTTCTTTGGATACAGCTATTATTCCAATGCTATTCACTATGCCCTGAATCCAAATGGAACCGATAGAGTCGTAGTGAATGTTCACCAAGGTGACACGGCTAATGATGTAGCTAATCAGCTTTATGAAAAGGACTTAATTAAAAGTACTTCTATTTTTAACCTGTATTTAAAACAAAACAATCTAACCTCGGAAATTAAAGCTGGAAGGATTGTAATGATGGATAGCTACACCCTACCAGAGATAGTCGATGCGCTTGTTTCGGGTATTAGTGAAGAATTTGCTGTTACGTTTTTAGAAGGTTGGACAATTGAACAAATGGCTCAGTATCTGGAAGAAGAAGGGCTAACTACAAAAGAAGACTTTTTGAAATGTGTCTCAAGCTGTGAATTGGATGAGGATTTTATTCCAGAAACTTATTTAGAGGGATATTTGTACCCAGATACATATTTTATTAACCTTGAGTCATACAATAATGAGCGCATGATTGGTCGTATGGTTAATAATTTGAACTTGAGGCTTGATGAATATTGGAGTGACATAAATGCGAGCAATAGAAGTTTTGAGGATATTATGATTATGGCTTCAATTATTGAACGTGAAGAAAGAGACCCCCAGGAAAGACCGACTGTGGCCGGGGTACTTTGGAATAGATATGACAATGGTATTGGCCTTGGGGCTGATGCGACTGTTTTATATGCACTTGGAAGGACCAGTGGCGGACTAAGCTCAGAAGATTTACAAGTTGACTCTCCATTTAATACCCGAAAATACGCAGGCCTTCCCCCATCCCCTATTTGCAATCCAAGCGTGAGTAGTATGATGGCTGCTTTGTATCCGGATGATACTGACTATTTCTACTATCTACATGATTCATCCGGTGAAGTTCATTACGCAAAAACGCTTGATGGGCATAATGCGAACAAAGCGAAGTATCTGTATTGACATAATGTGAGTTTTTTATTATAATTCGCTTCTAATTTTTCATTTCTCAATTATCATTAAATGAAAAATGTTAAATCTCAAATGTTAAATAAATAATGCCCTCCAATGGACAAATCCGCAGCAGAAAAGAAAACTAAGATATTCGATTACGAGCCACAAGAGGGTGACGATGAATTAATTATCACTGAGCAAATGAAAGGGCCAAGGTGGGACCGTCATGAAAGAGCTGCCGAATCTTTTCCTAAAGAGCAGCTGATTTTTTTAATAAGGAATATATTTTTAAATACACTCTCACCTGAAGTAATCGAACGACTTACACGCCCAAACGATATTGAAAATCTAGAAGCTTTGGACGTAGAAATTTTGAGAATAATCTATACACGTCTTAGCGTTCAATTGCCTAAATAAGCGGACCCCTAATTACTGGTAAGTGATAGTAATACTTGTGCTTTCAGTATTCCCACTCTCCATTTCACCGTAAATGGTGAAGGTATTTTCGCCAGACTCAAGTGATACTGTTTTTCTCCATTCTTCACTACCCGGAGTATATGTATTCAAAGCAGTGCCATTCACAAAAACATTTTGAACCCATTTGCCAACAGTTCCGCCGATTACAACTTCATTCAAAGATGTTGAATATGTTCCGGTTGTGCTTGGCATTGTAACTACCGGAGCTGCAGCTGTACCGCTTTCTACGTCGATAGTGATAGTTGCAGTGCCAAGTAGAGTATCGTCTTCATCGTAAGCTTTTACGGTGTAGGTATTCTTTTCCCCAATTACAAGATTACCAAAACTGCTCTTTGCGGTGTAGCGGTACTCAGTGCTTCCTGCTTCATATAAACTTAGTGTGTAGTTGTTTACTGAAACCTTTGCAGTATTTGCTGGAACTTCACCTTTTATATCAAATTCAGTTTCAGAAGTTGTAAAGCTTTCACCACCGTTTGGTTCGGTGATAGTTACTCCGCCTTCGGAGGTTGCCGCTGGAGTTTCGTCTTCTTCATATTCGCTAGCTTCATTAACCTCTTCTCCTGCTTCGTCCACAGTCCCTTGCTCTAGTACAAGAGTAATAGTTGCAGTTTCACTTTGATTACCAGCTTTATCCTCTGCTATTACTTCATATTCATTCTCCCCTACTTCAAGGTTTCCATAAGCTGTCTTTGCGTAATATTCGAATTTTTTACTGCCAGGTACATATTTACTTAGTTTATAGTCATTCACAATTACAGCATAAGTGTCAGAGCTAACACTACCACTGATAATTTGTTCGACGTCATCAATTGTAACCAAATCATCATTTATTCCAGGCTCTTCTATGCTAGGAGTAGCCGGAGGAGTTGCATCATATGTAATTATAAATGGATCTAGTTCTGTTTTAATTCCGCTTGCATCTTCGGCTTCTACTTTTAAGCTGTTTTCGCCTTCAACTGCAAGGGTAAGTGAACTGATAGTCCATTTATTTGTCCCACTGATTGTAGCTTTTTTGCCGTGGATATAAACAGCTTCAACTTTATCTGAGTCGAATAATCCTTCTAAAGAAATTGTAGCTTTATTTGTTGCTGAATTTTCAGAGGGCTTGGTAACGGAAACAAGTCTACCAACAACTATTACCTCATCATCTACCAGTTCTTCGTCAGCTTCGTCGTCCGTAGACGCAATATCTTGCGTCT
>JAHIYT010000016.1 GCA_018814945.1 Patescibacteria group bacterium | reverse complement strand
CGGAAGTGGTGGGAATTTTTCTTTGGAGAAAATCCGTTTAAATATTAGAGAAGTAAAAAACAAAAAAACTTTGCCACCCCTCAATAAATATGGTAAAAGGTAACGCGTCTTTGAAATATCAAAATCAATCGTCGCGGGGTAGAGCAGTGGCAGCTCGTCGGGCTCATAACCCGGAGGTCATAGGTTCGAATCCTATCCCCGCAACCATCACAAAATATACTTCAATTTACAAAGAAGCTTACATAAGTTCCGGCTTCTTTTTAGTTTACGCATATTTTTACTCATTCCCGGTAAAATTCGCTCCGTTTTTCATTTTGCGGGGGGCTCCATTTTTTGGTTGTGTTGATTGGTGTCTAACTTTGTCTCCAATTGTCCATTTTGAAAGAATATAAGCCATAAACGGGTATTACATAATGTTTGAAGGGTTTATGCAACATAAAATATGTAACATTCTGTCCATAATATAGTTATACAAAGCGAAAATTCGGCTAAAAAAAGCGCTTTCTGGAAGTGGTGTCAAAAATAGCAAGTTTTCCTTATGTTTGACACAAAAAGTCCACTTCAGTAAACTATCTTCGATTGTCTTATTTTAGACACTCCCTAAGGCGCTTATAGGCTTTATTTAAGCCGTGCATAAAGCATACTGATTACGTAAAGTAAATATCCTAAAAAATTGGGATTGTCGGTGTGCATATTACGTGCTGTAGTTCTGTCCAATTAGCCGTTGATTGTAGACAAAGGTCTCGTCTCTGATTCAAAAGATGACACTCTGTCTGCACATCAAAAATATTAATGTGCTGTTCATTAACAACATGGGGTTGTAGGTAGACAAGGGATCTAATGTCTATCTCAGACAATTAGCTAGGAGCTTGTTGCTCCTTTATTTGAATCAATAAATGCTTATTGATTTTATAGGGTTCTACGAATGAATCCCTATACTTACTATATAGCGAAGACATTTAAGGCTCACCGCACTTAACAGTGCTAGCCACATTATAAATTGTAAACTTCGCGAAAAATTTTATTTCTTTAATACCCATACATATTATGAGTATTGCTCTTAAATTTAAAAGAACATTTGCTATTCTTGCTACTGTTGCTTTATTTGCAACAAACGCATCTGTAGCTCTTGCTCAAACGTTCAACGACGTATCAACAGACGCTTGGTACTTCGACTATGTTGAACAACTAGTAGACGATGGAGTTATCGACGCTGCTGATAACTATCGTCCTGCTGATGCACTTAATCGTGCAGAACTTGTCAAGATCGCAGTTACTGCTATCGATGGTCTTGCTGGATATGAAGCTCCAGCTACAGCTACCTTCGATGATGTTGCTACTGATGCTTGGTACTACGATTACGTAGAAGCTGCTGTACAGCTTGGCATTGTTAACGGATACACCGATGCTTCTGGTAACCTTACCGGAATGTTTGGTCCTGGAGACACTGTAAACCGTGCAGCTGCTACAAAGATCCTTGTTAACGCTTTCAGCGTTCCAACAGATCTTGATCCAGCTTCTATCTTCCCTGATGTAACTTCTTCTGCTTGGTACTACGACTATGTAGTAACTGCATACAACCAATCTATTCTAGATGGTTATGATAATGGTTACTTCGGCCCTGCTGATCCTGTGACTCGTGCTCAAGTTGCAAAACTTGTTGTACTTTCACAGAACCCAGTAGAACGTGTAGTTGGTGAAGGAGAAGGTGAAGGAGAAGGTGAAGGAGAAGGTGAGGTTACTGGTGAAGGAGAACTTGAAGTATCTCTAAATGACGATACTCCTGCTTCTTCTACAGTTCCTATCTCTGCTTCTTCTGTAAATCTTCTTTCTTTCGATGTTACTGCTGCTGACGACGATGTTGAAATAACACAAGTTGTTATGACTCGTGGTGGTGTAGGTCAAGTTACAGATTGGAATGCTTTATACCTATACAACGGTACAAAACGTTTGACTAGTGGTCGTACACTTAACAGTGACACCAACACAGCTACTTTCCCAGTATCTCTTGCTGTTGAAGCTGGTACAACTACTACACTTACATTAGTAGGTGACATGGCTGCTACTGCTAACTCTAGCAACCAACACTACTTCTACATTGCTTCTGCAGCTGACATGAGCACAAATGCTCTATCTGTTTCTGGGGACTTCCCGGTTGCAGGTAACACATTTACAACTGGTTCTGTTTCTGTAGAAACTCTTACACTTACTACTGGCTCTACACCTGCTCAACCACAAATTGGTGCTCAAGATGTAGAAATTTCTGCTATTAGAATGCAAGCAGGAGCTAGCAATGACATTGCTCTACATCAAATTACTGTTACTCAAAATGGTTCATTGAACTCTGAGAAAATGGTTAACCTACGCTTATTGCGTGGTACAGACGAAGTAGCTACATCTGATGGATTCGATGGAGATACTGCTACATTCGTTCTTGATACACCTTATGTGATCCCTAAAGGTCAAACTAAATCTTTCTATGTTCGTGGTGATATCGATGGTGGACGTACAACTGATACTATCGAACTTTACCTAGATGAGAACACAGATGTAATTGCTATCGACCAACAATATGGTTTTGGTGCTGTAATTACTAACACTAGCTACACAATTGCTGGTGTAACAGCTATCAACCTTAAAGGTGGTAAAGTTACTTTAACTGACAACGGTCCTGCTGCAACTCAAGTTGCTAGCAATGCTACTAACCTAAGTCTTCTAGACTTCTCTCTTACAGTAGATCGTGACCTTCAGGTTAAAAATACTGATGTAACTATTACAATTACTGATGGTACTGATACACCTGACTGGGCTAGTGGTAACACTGGTACAATCGATGCAGTTCCAATTTTAGGTGGTGCTTGTGCAGCTACTGAATACGAACTTAACACTGCTGCTCACCAAGCTGACCTTACAGCTGCTGATATGATGCAGATTGGTACAAACTACATGCGTGTAGTTACTAACGATGGTTCTACCAACGATGGTGGACTTTGTGTTGCATCTGATGATGACTTAACAGCTCTTGTTGGTACAGAAACTTGGACTGAGGTAAACGTTTACGGTTACCTTAAGAACGTAAAAGTTGTGGATAGAGACAGTGGTTCTACACTTGCTGGTCCATTAACTTATGCTAACCAAGGTACTGAAAATGGTGGTGGTACAAACACTACTTATACAAAAGTCTTCACAGAAGATTTCGACCTAACAGGTGGTGACGCTCGTCACATGGCTGTATGGTTTGATACAGATATCAACCTACCTGCTGATTACCAAATCTCTGCTACAGTTGATTACACAACTAACGCTAGCTACATCAAAGATGCAGATGCTAACGAATATGTTGCCGTTGGTGACATCGTTGGTTCTCCATTAACTGGTAAGAGCATGACAGTTGCAGCTAACAGCCTTACTGTTACTGCTTCTTCTACACCAACTTCTCAAACTTATGTTAAGGGTGAGGATGCAGTTCCTGCTCTTGGTCTTGCTATGAGAGCTGGTGATGCTGGTCCTATCACACTTAAGAGATTGACAGTACGTGTATACGGTGATAATGATGGTAATTTCAACAATGGTGATGCAGATGCAGTTCAAGCAACTGGTGATATTGCTGCTAACAATTATGTATCATCTGTAACTCTTTACGATGGTGATGACGTAGTTGCTGGTCCTGAATCAATTAGTCTAGTTGATGTTACTGGTGGTACTGCAGGTTCATTTGATGGTGAACGTGATTACTATAATGCTATATTTGAAGACCTAAATCTTGAAGTAGATGCTGGTGCTACAAATACTTATGTAGCTAAACTTGACCTACTTAACGGTATGTCTGCTATTTCTTATGTTGCATTAGATATCATCCCAAGTACTGATATTATTGCTGAAGATTCAGATGATAATACCATTACTGCTAGTGGTTCTACTAACTTGAACCTTGCTGGTACACCAAACCCACTTATGACTATCGGTACATCTGGTACTCTTACTGCTTACTCTGAAGGTAACCCAGATGCTGATATTACTGTTGGTGGTACAACTGAGCAATTAGTTGCTAAATATCGTTACCATGCATTACAAGAAGGTTTTGATATCACAAAACTTACTGTAATGAACGATACTACTACTACATTTGAAACAGCTACTGCTACCAGTGCTGTTAGTAGTGTAACTATCAAATATACCGACGTTAACGGTGTAGAACAATCAAAGACAGCTTCTCTGTCTGGTGGTGTAGCTACACTATCTGGATTAACTTTCTATGTACCAAAAGATGATGATGCTTACGTAGAAGTTTATGCAAACGTTAACGGTAAAACCAATGTAGGTGAAGCTATTTCCGGTCAGACATTCCGTCTTGGTATCCAAGAAACAGGAAACACTGCTTCTACATTTACAGCTGTTGGTGAATCTTCTTCTAGCACATTCTTAAACCCAACAATGAACACATCTTCTACTGTTAATGGATTTACTGTTCGTACAACTAAACCAACCTTTGCTAAGGTTAGTGGTTCTACCACTCTTATCAATGGTGAAAACACATTGTACGGTGTAAGTATTACAGCTGATGGTGTTGGTGGTTCTGTTGGATTTGCACGTTTAGTATTTGATGTTACAACCGCTGGTATCGCTGACATCCAAGACTTTGCTTTCTACAAAGGTGCAACTCTAATGACTACAGCAGACATCTGGTGTCCTCTTAATGTAATTGCTGCGCATGACATTGCTGTTAGTGCAACTCCTACATTTGAGGATTGTGATGGTGCTAATGATGCTACAACCGCTGATGGTACATATAAGGTTCTTGTTTCCTTTACTACAGAACAAACTGTTAGCAAGGGTGCAACTAACACATATTACTTAAAGGGTACTGTTTCCGGTGCTGTTAGTAACGATGCTGTTACAGCTCGTCTTGCTAGTGGTGATGAAGGTACAGCTCTTAGTGGTTTAAATGCTGAAACTAATCCTAATACTGGTGCTATTACTGATGTTGGTGATGCTACTCGTGGTATCTTCGTTGCTGCCACAACTGATCTACAACAATTGTACGGTACTACAATTAGGAATATTATCTGGTCAGATAAATCAGCTGACGCTCACAGTTTGAACGTTGGTGACGGTCTTGGTTCTTACGACTGGACAAACGGTTACTTGTTAGGTATTACAGAATTAACTTCTAATACTTTAACTTACTAATCGTGAGTTCAATCTAGGAATTCGATTCTATGAAGAATCAGAAAAAACCCCCGCCGAAAGGCGGGGGTTTTTTGGTGGTTGGGTTTTTTGTAGGGAGTCCGGACTCCCTATTGACAAGTGAACAAAAGTTTACTAATATGGTTTCGATAAATAGTATTTAAGTGAATTATTATGCCATATAGAAAAGTAGAACTTATTAATGAACAAGTGTATCACGTATATAATAGAGGGATTCGCAAAGAGAGTATATTTTTGCGAGATAAGGATTATGAACGTTTTTTGGGGAAAATTTATAAGTATAAAGATAAATACAATGTTCAGGTGCTTGCCTGGGCATTAATGCCAAATCATTTTCATATGCTTGTTAGGGCGATTGAGGCTGACGGTGGTAAAAATGGAGTCCGGACTCCAAATCCAATTTCATCATTTTTCTTAAAGTTACAGCAGTCACATGCAATGTATTTTAAAAATCAATATGAGAAAATGGGATCAGTTTTTCAGGGTAGATTTGAGGCTAAGATGGTGGATAATGAGGAATATTTGATACAATTACTACATTATGTTCACAGACAACCAAGTCACCACAAAATTGCCTCTGATTGGAATTGGCCATATACTTCTTTGTCTTTTTATTTAGAATCGAGTCCGGACTCCGATTTAATAACTTTTGAAGACTATTGCAATAGCTTTAAAAAATTCGATGGGCTATTGGAGTCCGGACTCGAATTTGGTAATATATAGTTACGTATCAATTCCTAATTCCAATTATCATGAAAAAAATAGCTATAAGTCTGGTTCTGAGCTTACTAATAATGCCAGTAGCTTATGCGGCTAGTATATATTCTGATTATGCAAATAACATTGCTCAGAACTATACTCAAGAAATTTCCCCCTTAACTATTGTTGCAGAAGCTGATGCAGAAATTACTGCAGAATTTGGGATTAATTTGTTAGTTGATGTTGACCAATATATTCTCTGGGGTGATGCAGAACTTACTGCTAGTGGAACTGCTGTAGATGAGGGGCGTTTGGATGCAGAAATCACTCCTGTTTATTCAAATGATAAAAAGAGCCTCCATATTTCCGTTAATAGCGATTTTATAGATGGCGAGGTAGTAACACTTACCGGTCTTGCTATGCGTAGCTACAATCGCGATTTTAGTAACCGTTTTATTGGTCTTGATTTAAATGGAGATCTTGTTGCTGACTTTAGTGACTTAAACTCATACAAGGTTACTACCTCCGTAAGGAGCGACCAAACACCGCCATATCCTGTTTATGATGTTAGTTATGAAATTGCTGAAGACTTTTCTTCTGTTGCTATACATTGGACCAATCCACCAGATTACGATCTTGTAAGTAATAATGTGGAAAGAGTTCTCAATGGAGGCAATCAAACCATCGAAATGGAAGCACTTTATACCGATCAATTTGTTGATTCCAATGTGGAAGAGAGGGATGAACTTACTTACTATATATATGCACGTGATCAAAGGAATTTAGGTGAGGTATATGAACTTAGTTTTACTGTTGGGGAGCAAATTGAAGAACCAGTTGAAGAACCAGTTGAGGAACCAGTGGAAGAGAACGAAGAAACTACGTACTTAGAATCTAAATATAATTACTATAAAATACGTTATGCAATAAAATGTATGCCTAGTGGTGTTCCTGCTGCCGTAAACGATAGTGCTTGTTTATGGGCGCGTATTGACCTTGTATATACACAAAACACCTTGTCCGAAGAAGATGTAGATACAGAGCTAACAGATTGGGATCTAGAGCTAATGGAAAAACGTCTGAAGTATTCTGAAGCACGTTATGTTGATAATTGTGAAGAAGCAGAAGAACCAGCCAGTTATTGTTCCGCACTTGGCAAAGCTCTAAACCGTGTTCATTATTTTATTGATGAAGAGTAAGAGAGGTACTATAATTCTAATCTAAATTTTAAAACTATTATATTATGAAGAAGTTATTATCGTTACTCGTTGTTTCAATTATTCTTTTATCCGGCTGTTTTAATAGCCATAAAATTGCTGTTGATTTGACAGATGAGGAAATCAAGCAAATTGAGTTTGATATTGAAGTGCTTAAATATGAAATTGAACATTACACAGGGGAGGGTAAAGCTGCGCTGGAGATAGTTGAATTGGCTCGTGCATATCAAAAACTTGGTGAATTAGATAAGGCAATTGAAGTTTATAAAGATGTATTGTCTGATGGTTATACCCTAAGTGTCGCACATCATAATCTTGGGCGTCTCTACGAAGATGTAGGTGAGTTTGATTTGGCTGTGGAGCAGTATCAGGCAATTATTGACAAGTTTAATGACCTCGATTATCTATATGATATTACTTGGGCTTATATTCGGGCTGGTAACCGTAAAGAAGCTGAAAAATACTTCAATGCTTGGCAACTTGAATTCCGCAAAACTGATCTGCAGACACAACAGGCGATCAAAAAATTGAGGGAGGAGGAAAAAGAAAATTCGTAGAATTATCTTTTTCTGTCTTTTACTGTTCGTTCTTCGTTGTTCGAAAAACCAATAGCAAACAACGAAAGACAATTACTTAGATAACATGTCGATTAACTTGTCGGCTGCCATATTGTTTTTAAGATTGCGATAATTATCGGATCCTTTTTTGTAGTACTCTTTAAATTGAGATTGTTGTTCTTTGGGGTATTGAGTACCCATTTCTTTAATTTTTTCGTCTACTTCTTTATCCTCTACACCAACCTTTGCGTCCTTAATAATATGGGTTACACCAAATCGTGCGAGTAATCTTTCTTCAGCAGCTTTTTTGTGATCTTTGGCAAAATCTTCATCAGTTTTTTTGATGTGTTGTAAGTATTGTTCCCAATTTAAGCCTTGCTGTTGTATTCTGGCCTTCTGCTCTTCTTTCATTTGTGAAATTTCATCTATAATAAGAATCTCAGGTAAATCTACTTTAGTGATTTTAATGATTTCCTTAACAACATTATTGTCGTGCTCTTGCCTTGTGCGATGTTCCATTTCTTGCATTAGATCTTCTTCAACACGCTTTTTAAATTCATCTACAGATTGTTTCTGACCTGAAACTTTTTCTACCAATGCTTCATCCAGCTTTTGGTCTTTTTTCTCTTCCAGGCGGCCAAGGGTGAGTTTAAATTTTACCTTTTTATCTTGCATTGCCTTTGCGTGATATTCTTTAGGAAATTTCACATCAAATTCCTTTTCTTCCCCAACTTCCATACCAACAATAGCCTCTTCAAAGCCAGGCACCATAGACTTACTACCAAGTATTAATGGGTGATTTTTACTGGCAGTATTAGGTATTTCTTCACCTTTTTCATCATATCCGGTAAATGTAATTTCAACTCTATCGCCTTCTTTAGCTTTGCGTTTAACATCACCCCATTCAGCGAATCTGTTCATGATCATTTGAATGGTTTCATCGACTTGTTTCTTTTCAACTTTTACCTTTGGACGAGCAACTTTGATTTTTTTGTAGTCACCTACTTTCACCTCTGGCATAACGGCAACTGTGGCGGTATATACCATTTCATCTCCTTCCTTTTTAACAGGTTTTTTAATGTCTACCTTAGGTTGGGCTATAACCTGAACATCATTGTCCTTAACGGCCTTTGTGTATGTTACAGGGATCACCTTTTCTAGAGTGACTGCAGCGATAGTTTTCTCATCAACTTGCTTCCGCACAATATCCTCTGGGATATTTCCAGATCTAAAACCATCAATTTTAATTTCCTTACTTATTTCTTCAATAGCTGACTTTTCAGCCTTTTTATAATCGTCATAAGCTACGGTAATTGTAATTTCCACTTGGGATTGTGGAAGCTTCTTAATTTCTGCTTTCATAGTTAAAATATGTTAAAAACACAGTGTGAGTAGTATACCACCATACAGAGCCAAATACCATATTCAAAAATATAAAATCGATATTCGATATTATTAAATCAAAGGAGTAAAAGTTTTCAGAGAAACTAATCTATCTCTTTCACGTTGAATATACCAGGAATGGCTTCAAGCTTCTGTATGATGTCATTTAATGTTTCCCAGCTATCCAAACTTGCGGTTATAATAATTTCCCCCATGTCTGAATCTTCATGACGTATATTCTCTATATCTAAAATTGGTATTTCAGCATTTGCGAAAACCTCTGCTATGTCACGCAACATACCTATACGGGACTGACGTTTCAAAGATAGTTTAACTTCATACTTTGGTTCTTTTCTGGTGCTCCAAGAAGCCTTAATTAATCTCTTATCACTATGTCCTTTTAAAACTTTACAATTTTTGTTGTGAATTGTTACACCTCGACCAAGAGTGATGTAGCCAATAATTTCATCATTTTGGGTAGGCATGCAACAAGTAGCAATTTGTGTTTTATATCCTTTATCTCCCGTAATTAAGATCTCCGTATCTTTATCCAGTTGTACACCCTCTGTAAGTACTGCACTGGCCATTTTTTCTTTCAATGGTGTTTTTAGTACAGTATCTTCTGGTAGAATTTTTTTAATTACACTCATTACGTCAATCGAACCGTTTCCAATTTTTTCCAATAATTCTTCCCTTTCACGGATTGTCATCTTTTTATTCGCATAATTTTTTAAAATCCCAAGGTCTGGGTCTAATAATGATTGATTGAATCTAGTTAGATGTTTGTTTACAAGCTCCTTCCCCATCTTTACTAAGTTGTCTTTGTCTTGAGAATTAAACCATTGCTTGATTTTGTTTTTGGCATGAGATGTCTTTACAAATGAAAGCCAATAACGATTAGGCTGTGCTGCGTTACTTTTGATAATTTCAACCATTTGTCCATTTCTCAATTTATAGTCCAGAGGTACTATTTTCCCGTTTATTTTGGCTCCTTTACAACAATGACCAAGGTCTGTGTGTACTGTGTAGGCAAAATCTATAGGGGTTGCATCCATTGGTAGATCCAATACATCACCCTTTGGTGTTAAGGCAAAAATTCTGTCATGAAAGATATCAATACTGAGAGATTCAATAAACTCACTATTGTTTTTTAAATTTTCGTGAAGGCTTACGAGGTTTTGAATCCATTTTAATTTTTGCTCAGGAACGGCAATAGAATATCCGTCCTGTTCTTTATATTGCCAATGTGCGGCGACACCATACTTAGCAACCAAATTCATCTCCTTTGATCTAATCTGAATTTCAATTGGCTGATTATGTAATTTTGGACAAAGACCAATTAGAGTAGTATGCAAACTTTGATAGCCATTAACTTTTGGGTTTGCAATGTAGTCCTTAAATCTTCTGGAAAGTGGAGTCCAGTTTTTATGTACGGTTCCAAGAGTTTTGTAGCATTCTTCCTCATTTTCTACAATAATTCTCAAAGCAAAAATATCGTAAAGTTCAGAAATGTAATTCTTATCTTTCTTATCAAGTTTTTTATATATGCTATATAAATGTTTCACCCTTCCCTCAATCTCCACCTCCAAACCAGCGTCCTTTAAGGTTTTTGCCAGAATACTCTTACTCTTTTTTATTATGTTCTGCTGCATTCCAGTAGTCTCCTGCATGTCATCTAAAAGCCTTTTGTATTCATCCGGGTAGAGGTGCTTGAAAGCAAGATCATCCAATTCATTCTTTACTCGATAGATACCCAAACGGGCTGCTATAGGCGAATAAATTGTTAATGTTTCTTTTGCTATTACCTTTTGTTTTTCTTCAGGAAGATATTCCAGCGTTTTCATATTATGAAGACGATCTGCCAATTTTACTAAAATTACACGAATGTCGTTAGACATCGCCAAAAACATTTTTCTTAAATTTTCGATTTGCCTTTCACGTCCGCGATAATATACTGTTCCCAATTTTTCCATGCCCTTTAGCAGAGGAATAACACTGTCGTTGAATTCTTTTCTCAAATCATCAACAGTTACATCCGTATCTTCAAGTACGTCATGAAGCAAGGCAACCACTAACGAGTCTTCGTCTGGTCTAAGATCTAGAAGTATTTTTGCGACCTCCAGTGGATGTTGAATGTATGGATCTCCAGAATTACGCAAAGTTCCCTCATGGGCTTTTTTAGCAAACTCGTATGCCCTCAAAAGCCTTTCCTCATCAACTTTTGGAAGATATTTTTTTGCCCCGTTGATTATGTCGTTTATAGTTGCTTTTTTGGCCATATAAAATTACGAGGAATAGCTAACATTCTACCTTACTAAGTGTTGTTAAGCAAATCAATTAGCTATAAATTTAACAATTTTCAATTTTCAATTTTCAATGAATGTCTTAATTGATTAATTACCAATGTGGACACAGTTCATCAGTCATTGTTATAGTAGTGACAACGTAAATAAAAAAATAATGAATAAGAAAGTTCTTCTTGTAATATGTGATGGTTTTGGTGAGGCTCCTCCGGGGCCTGGTAACGCCATTACTTTGGCTAATACGCCAAATATTGATATGCTCCGCAGAAAATATCCTTTTAATATTCTACAATGCTTCGGTGAAGCTGTTGGTCTTACCGAAGGTAGCATGGGCGGTTCTGAAGTTGGTCATTTTACCATTGGTGCAGGGCGTGTCGTTCCACAATTTCTTCTCGATATAAATTGGTCTATTGAAGATGGATCGTTTTATAAAAAGAAACCATTAGTAAATGCATTCCAACATGCCAAAGAGAACAAAAAATCTCTCCATTTACTTGGTATGATCTCTGACAAAGGGGTTCATTCTCATATCAATCACCTTCTTGCCCTCCTAGATTGGGCGGCGAAAGAAAAACTTGAAAATGTTTACGTCCACCTAATACTCGATGGGCGTGATGTAGAAGAACGTAGTGCGGATAGATTTATAAAACAGGTTGAGAACAAAATCGAAGAAACTGGTGTTGGAAAAATTGCTACAATGGTTGGGCGTTATTTTTCTATGGATCGTGATAAAAATTGGGATCGTACAGAAAAAGGATATCGCCTAATGACACTTGGGGAAGGGGAATCTTTTTCTGATCCCTATAAGGCTCTTGCACATCATTACGAAGCGGACAAAGATATAACCGATTATTATATTCCGCCAATTGTTTTAGACGAGTCCGGACTTGTAAAAGAAGGTGATGCACTTATATTTTTCAATTACCGAACAGACCGCACACGTCAGCTTACATCCGCATTCGTTGACCCTAACTTCACTGAATTTGAAAGGCATGTGGGTACAGTCGAGTTTGTATGCATGGGGCCATATTCCGAGATTGCACCGGTTGTATTTGATGTACCAAAAGTTGAAAATAATTTGGCTAATTGGCTCTCAAAAAATGGCAAAACACAACTCAGATGTGCAGAAACAGAAAAATACGCTCATGTAACTTTCTTTTTCAACTCACAAGTTGAAGAGCCTGTAAAAGGTGAAGATCGTATACTAGTGCATTCACCAAAGGTTCCAAGTTATGCCGAGCAACCAGAAATGTCTGCACCGGAAGTAACGGAGAAAGTTGTAGGTGCACTGAAAGATGCTCACCACGATGTAATAATTGTAAATTATGCTAACTGCGATCTTGTCGGTCACTCCGGTGACCTAGAGGCAACCGTTAAAGCTGTAGAATCTGTAGACGAAGGAATAGGCAGACTTTACAAACAAGCTATGGAATCTGCTTACACAATGCTACTTACTGCCGATCATGGTAATGCAGATGATATGGTGTATGCAAATGGTGATCAAAAACCAGCCCACTCCATGAATCCGGTTATCTTTTTGCTAGCTGATCCAAATGAGAAAATTACTAGTGTGAAACAAGGTGGATTATGCCAAATAGCACCAACCATTCTCAAGCTGTTGGGTGTGCCGAAGCCGGAAGAAATGGAATGTGATGCATTAATTTGAGATTTCTGATTCCTATTTCACATTTGGTATTTTGTATTTATCGTGACTAGTCAAAAAATTTCGAATGTAAAATCTTAAATCTTACATCGAATCAGAAATCACAATTCACAAATCAGAAATATTATTTCTTTTTCTTCTTGCTTGCCTTTTCCGCTTTTTCACATTGCTGTGATGCGTAATGCTTACCTTTTTCTATAATCATCATGGCAATTTTAATAGGCTGCCAAAGATAATGATTAACTAATTCAACAGTATCTTTTGCTTTTGCGGTAACCTTTTTTACGTTGCTAAGAATTGCAATCAGATGATATAGGGCAAGAACTAGAAATATTACCAAAAGAACAATTCCAATTGATAGAACTAGATATAATACTTCCAGTGGGGAGTTGTACATTGCAAAGAATTCCATTTTATTTTTTATTATTTACTTAGTTAAGTTTATCATGTTTCTAGCTCAAAAGCCAGATAATTAGGTTCTTAATTCCGGTAGTAAATAAAACTTAAGCATTTCCATTCCAGCTCTTTCTTTCTGATCCGTAAAAGATATTCTGTTTATTATATTTTCCATTTCTTCTACGCTTGATTGCTCTCTAATACCCAGACTTTTTAATCTTTCACGTGTAAATGGTGCAAATTTACCATGATCAGCAAGTCTTAATATCATTTCGCCTGGTTGCTTACCAGATCCTTCTCTATTTTTAGG
>JAHIYT010000127.1 GCA_018814945.1 Patescibacteria group bacterium | reverse complement strand
GAGCAGTTGCCCCAAGTAAAGATGTAGACGGTTTCCATGCTTATAACATCGGAAAGATGTTCTTGAGTCCTGAATTTGAAGATTTACCGCCTGCTACACCACTTGGAATAGTAAAACTGCTTGATCATTATAATATTCCGATTGAAGGAAAAGATGTTGTTGTTGTGGGACACAGTAATATAGTAGGAAAGCCAATTTCCATGATGATGTTGAACAGAAATGCAACAGTTACAACATGCCATATTTATACAAAAGATTTATCCGCTCATACAAAACGTGCGGATATTTTAATAGTTGCTGTTGGCAAAGAGAAGTTGATTACTGCGGACATGGTGAAAGACGGAGTAATTGTGGTGGATGTTGGAATGAACAGAAATAAAGATGGGAAATTATGTGGAGATGTTGACTTTGAAAATATAAAAGATAAGGCAAGCTTTATTACTCCTGTACCTGGTGGCGTCGGTCCTATGACCGTGGCTGCTTTGATCCTTAACACTGTTAGAGCTACTGAGCGTCAGCGTGAAAATCTGAAAATTTGAAAACTCTTAGCTAGATGCTTTAGTTTTCAGACTTTCAAATTTTCAGATTTTCACACTCTATCAGGGTAAGTAAAAACTTCTACTTCTTAAAACAATGTAATATGTGCGGAGTCCTTGGAATAATTAGTAATACTCCCGTTGCTCAAGATATATATGACGGGCTTACAACTCTGCAGCATCGCGGACAGGATGCTTGTGGAATGATAACCTATGACGGAAAATTTCGTATAAGAAAGAACTTAGGTCTTGTAAGAGATGTTTTCCACACAAGACACATGAAACAATTATGTGGAAATGTCGGCATTGGACATACCCGATATTCAACTATTGGATCTGGAGGAGCTAATGATGCACAACCTTTTATCGGCCAATCTCCTTTTGGTGTAATGCTTGCGCACAATGGAAATGTTTTTAATTCACCTCAACTTAAAAAAGAAATCTTTGAAAAGGACCACAGGCTTGTTAATTCCGATTGTGATGCTGAAGTAATTTTAAATATATTTACAAAAGCTTTAACAAAAGCTCTCAGGCAAGAAAAAACTATCAAGATAAAGCCATCTCATATTTGGCAATCGATTGAAAGTGTTTATAAAAGAGCAAAAGGAGCTTACAGTGTTGTAGCCTATATTGCCGGATATGGAATGATCGCATTTCGTGACCCCCATGGGATTCGTCCACTTTTATTTGGAAAACGTACACAGGGTTTAAATCCTGATTATATGTTCACATCTGAATCTATATCACTTGCCTTGCTTGGCTTTGAGTTAGTAAGGTATGTTGGCGCTGGTGAAGCTATTTTTATTGAAGAAAAAACGAAAAAAATACACACTAAAATAATTGGTGCGAAGGAGCATACTCCATGTATTTTTGAACATATTTATTTCGCCAGACCTGACTCAATACTCGATGATATTTCTGTTCATAAGGCCAGACTTAGAATGGGTAAGGCAATCTCTAAAAAAATTAAGAATGCAAAATTGGATATTGATGTAGTTATGCCAGTTCCGGACTCAGCGCGAACCGCTGCTATAAAGCTTGCTGAAGAATTGAATCTGCCATATCGCGAAGGTTTAATTAAAAATAGGTATATAGGTAGAACCTTTATAATGCCGGGGCAGGAAATAAGAAAAAAATCCATCAAATACAAATTGAATCCAATAAAAATGGAGATTAATGGGAAGAATATATTACTAGTGGATGACAGTATTGTCAGGGGCAATACCTCAAAGAAAATTGTTGAAGTAATGAAAGACGCAGGTGCTAAAAAGGTTTATTTTGTCTCTTATGCCCCCCCTGTTAAATTTCCGTGTTTGTATGGAATTGATATACCAACAAGACAAGAGCTTATTGCATCCGGAAATTCAATTGAAGAGATTAGAAAATTCATGGGTGCAGATGAGCTTTTTTATGGAGATTTACCGGATGTAGAAAAAGCTTGTTTGCAGGGCAATCCTAAGTTGAAAGACATGTGTATGGCTTGTTTTGATGGAGAATATAAAACCGGTGATATTGATGAAAA
This sequence comes from Patescibacteria group bacterium, assembly GCA_018814945.1. Lineage (GTDB taxonomy): Bacteria > Patescibacteriota > Gracilibacteria > UM-FILTER-43-11 > UM-FILTER-43-11 > JAHIYT01. The sequence continues at coordinate 776 of JAHIYT010000127.1, read as the reverse complement.
AGTGCTCAAAGCTAATGCTGATGCACGTAGGAACCAAAGGAGTTGTGGAAGGGTTGAAGATATTAGCGAGGAGGATGAGCAACTTAATCTTGTCTAGGTTAGCTTATTAGCTGCATTAGCTTCCTTAGCTATTTAGTAGCACTTTTCCTAATAAGCTAATGAAGCTAACAAAGCTAAAATCCTAGTAAAAAATATAACCTCACAAAACAATGAAGATATTGCTAATTGGAAATGGTGCCCGTGAACACATTATGGCTGAAAAATTAACCCAGTCGCCAAAGTGTGATGAACTATTTGTATTTGCAAGCAGCATCAACCCGGGGATTAGAGATTTGGCGAGTATCTATCATGTTGGAAATTACAATGACGCAAAGGCAGTGCGAGAATTTGCGGAGCAGAATAAACCCGATTTTGCAGTAGTTGGGCCGGAAAATCCAATTGCCGAAGGTGTTGTAGATGAATTACTCGAAGCTGGAATCCCTTCTGCATCCCCTACTAAAGACTTAGGACAATTGGAAAGCTCAAAGTCATTTACCAGAGAGCTACTCGCTAAATATAATATCCCAGGTAATCCTGATTTCAAAAAATTTACTTCAGAAAATGGAATGCTTGAATATGCCAAGAGTTTGGGCGAAATTGTGGTAAAAGCGGATGGTTTAAAAGGCGGAAAAGGTGAACACGTACAAGGTGATCATTTCGATACCATCGAAGAAGGAGTTGAGTATGCAAAAAAGTGTGTGGAAGAAGATGGACATGTGGTTATTGAAGAGAAATTT
>JAHIYT010000126.1 GCA_018814945.1 Patescibacteria group bacterium | reverse complement strand
CTTGCACCGGAATTAAATGCATATGCAGTTGTAGGGAAGCATCCAAACCCAAAATCTGCGGAATTAGATGCAATGATAAGGGAATCGAATGCAGAAATTATAAAAAATAGACCCCCAAGACTTGGGAAATACATTGTTGATTCATTGTCAGTAGCAAGGGAACTGTACGAAAAAGAAATTCCAGATAATCCAAACATTCCAGATAAAGTAAAACGAGCAATGAGGGTGGCGCTACATGAAATGATTAATCCAAAAACACGGGAACAGAATTTGGAGGGATTGGATCCAATGACAATGATGAAAAAGGTAATAATAGCAGGAAACGACGCTCCACCAATGCTAAAAGCTATGCAGGAAAAAATGAGAAACGAATTAGGAGAAGCAAAATTTCAAGCACTTAGAAAAAAGTATTTACAAAACGGTATTTAAGTACGTTTTAAGCTTGTTAGAAGCCGTATTTAGAGATAAACTAATTACTGCAAACTAACTCATAAAGACCAATGAATATTCCAAAAATCGGTAACAAATTGACCGACGAACATGTTCAATTTTTAAATGTACTTGGTAAAAGCTGTAGAAATGCAATTGTAACTATGGTTGCAAACGCCCAATCCGGTCATCCTGGTGGCGCATGCTCTTCAATCGACTATCTAGCAACAATTTATGCCTTTATAGTTAGTCAAACAGGAGAGGATGTAGTAGTAAGTAATGGTCATGTTTCCGCAGCTGTTTACAGCATTTTGGCGGAAATGGGGTATATACCAAGAGAGGAAGTAATTAATGATTTCAGAAAAGTCGGAAAGATTTATGAAGGCCACATTACAAGACATGTAAAAGGTATAAATTACGGAACTGGACCACTTGGAGTTGGAGTTTCTGTGGGAACAGGTTTTGCAATTGCAGAGAAGTTAAAGAAATCTAATAAAAGAATTTTTGGATTAGCTGGAGACGGAGAATGTGATGAAGGACAGGTTTATGAAATGATGCACTTTGCAAATAAATACAAATTGGATAACTACACACTATTCATCGATTATAACGCTGTTCAATTAACTGATAGCTTGGAAAAAACAATGCCAATTAATTTAAAAGCGATTTTTGAATCAGCGAATTGGAATGTTTTGGAATGTGATGGTCATGACTACCAATCAATTTGGGAAGCAGTTGGGAAAAGCTATAAGTCGGATAGGCCAACAGTGATTTTAGGACACACAATTATGGGTAAGGGGGCAACATTTATGGAGCAAGACGGTGCGGATCACAAATCAACATGGCATGGCATTCCACCTAAACCGGAACAGGCAGAGGCTGAGCTTGCCGGCAATCTAAAAATGACGAATGAAGAAGTAAAAGTTTTAGATGAATTCAGAAAACAAATTAAATGGCAGCCACCAAAACTAGATGAGACCAAGCAGTTAGCGAAAATGAAGGATATTAAAACTGGTAAACCAAATATACTTCCTGCCGGAGAAAAATATGATTGTCGTGGTGCTTATGGTAAAGCGCTTCTAGATCTCGCAAAACTAAACGACAATATAGTTGCCATGACTGCAGACCTTGGAGGATCTGTAAAAACTACAGTTATGGCAAAAGAATTCCCTGAAAGAGTTTTTGAAGTAGGAATTGCGGAACAACACATGGTAAGTTTTGCCGGAGGTTTAAGCTTAAGAAATATGATCCCATTTGCATCCACATTTGGAGTATTTATGACAAGCCGTGCAAAAGATCAGGCAAGACTTAATGATATAAACCGTACAAATGTAAAAATGGTATCTACTCACTGTGGGCTTTCTGTTGGAGAAGATGGGCCAACTCATCAAACAGTTGATGACATGGGTTCTTTTGCTGGTTTTTTCAACACACATGTAGCCGAACCAGCTGATGCTAATCAAACTGATCATATTATTAGATACATAGCCTCTCATTACGGAAATTTTTATGTAAGAATGGGCAGACATAAGTTTGAAGTAATCACAAAAGAAGATGGAACACCTTTTTACGATGAAAACTATAAGTTTGAATATGGAAAAGCTGATGTACTAAGAAGTGGTGATCAGGTTACAGTCGTTGCCGCAGGTTCTATGGTAAACATTGCCGTAGATGTCGCTGATAAGCTAAAAGATGAAATATCTGTTGAAGTTATTGCAATGAGCTCATTTAGTCAAATTGATACAGATACTTTGATAACTTCATTAAGTAAAACTGGAAAACTAATTACAATCGAAGATCACAATCCTAAATCAGGTTGGGCAAGTCAAATTAACAATGTAATCGCACAAGAAGGATTATCCGTTATCATCAATAATTTAGCAGTTAGAGAGTATCAGCTTTCAGGTAAACCACTTGAATTGTATGATGAAGCAGATATTGGACCAAAAGATCTTGAAAGTGCAATTAAAGCACTGGGTTAACAATATGGTTACACTTGAATCATTTGAATTTGTCACACTCTTCACAAATTCTTCATGATTCACCCTCATTACACTATCCGCCTCAGGCGGACGCGTTCCATTCGGAACGTGTAACTCGCTACTACTTATGCGAAAAATCAAAATACCAAAGCAGATAAATGTAGAACATTTTCGAGTGGCGATATTTGGATCAGCTAGAATTAAAAGTAATGATCCAAGATACAAACAAATCAAAAGTCTTGCGAAAATGATTGCAAAAGAAGGTATGGATGTAGTTACAGGAGGGGGACCTGGCATTATGGAAGCGGCAAACAAAGGTCATAAAGAAGGAAGGAGCAATAATGATGTCCATTCTTTTGGATTGAATATTAAGTTGCCAATGGAGCAAAAGGAAAATAAACATTTGGATATCAAAAGGGAATTCCAAAGATTTTCAGAAAGACTAGACTATTTTATGTATCTTTCAAATGCAGTAGTGGTAGCCCCAGGAGGGATCGGAACCCTACTCGAATTTATGTACACTTGGCAATTAGTTCAAGTGGAACACACCTGTAATATACCTATAATTCTTTTAGGTAAAATGTGGGGACCTTTTATTAAATGGATAGAAAAATGGCCACTAAAAAAAGGTTTATTAGATAAAAAAGATACATATCACATTTTTGTTGTAAAAAATTGTAGTGAAGCCATGAAAATAATAAAAATGACACACAAAGAATATGAAATTGGAGAACCAGATTTCTGTAGAAATTATGAAAAATATAAAATTAATTAACCTTAGATATTATGAAAGAGCTGCACAAACATTACAATGAAGGCAGATTAACGCTCAGGGATTATCTTGCTGCTCATAGAACTGTATTAGCCAACGACAGAACCTGGCTGGGAAATATTCGGACATCCATGACTTTTTTTGTTGCAGGCGTCTCTTTCATACAATTTTTTGATTTAGAAATTATTCGCATGATAGGCTGGGCATTTATACCAATAGGAATTTTAAATCTAATTCTGGGGCTATTCAGATATATACAAAGGAGAAAAATGATAAGCGGTATTAAAATTAAGAAGAAGATTAGAGAAATCTTACAAGATGATGGGGATGAGTAATCAAATATATAAAAGGGTTTTTATTACACTGTTCGCGTTAGCTGTAACATTATTTGGCATAGTAACCGTTAGTCTTATTCTGAATATTAGTTTCTCAGAAAAAGAGCTATGGATAGGTGGAGGAATTGTATTTTTATCAACGGTTATTTTTTTTATAACTCCATTAGTTTATAGAATAATAACTTTTATTCTTGGAGTTATAGCAATGGCCATTTTTTCGCTTGTAGTAATAGATTTCTCTATGATGTGGAGTTTTGTAATAGCATTAAGCCTAATGTCTATTATTAGCT
>JAHIYT010000125.1 GCA_018814945.1 Patescibacteria group bacterium | reverse complement strand
CTCATTTCTTTCATCAAATACATGACGTACCAATTCCGAATCACGATCCACACCAAGGGTTAATTGAGTAAGGTCGTTTGATCCAATGGAAAATCCATCAAATATTTCACAGAATTCTTCACCCAGAATTACATTACTTGGTATCTCGCACATTACATAGAGCTGAAGGCCGTTCTTACCTCTTACGAGGCCGTGCTTTTTCATTTCCGCCTGAACCTTTATGCCTTCTTCTATAGTGCGGCAGAAAGGAATCATGAGCTTAAGATTAGTAAGCCCCATTTCTTCTCTTACCTTTTTCATGGCTTTACACTCAAGGCCGTAAGCATCTCTGTATTTTGGATCGTAATAACGACTTGCACCACGCCAACCTATCATTGGATTTTGTTCATCCGGTTCATATTCAGCTCCGCCGATAAGATTTGCATATTCGTTTGATTTAAAATCGCTCATACGAACTATAACAGGCTTTGGATAGAAGGCAGCAGTGATTGTAGCAACACCCATAGCAAGCTTATCTACAAAATAATCTGCTTTGTTATCGTATCCATAAGTAAGCTCATCAATTTTTTTAATTACCTCTTTATCTGTGAGCTTATTGTAATTAAGTAAAGCAAGTGGATGTATTTTGATGTATTCATTAATGATAAATTCCATGCGAGCAAGACCTACACCGTCGTTTGGAATAAATGAAGATTCAAAGGCAAGATCCGGATTACCAAGGTTCATCATAATCTTGGTTTTTGGTCTTTTAAGGTTTTTGAGTGAAGTCTTTTTAACTCTGAATTTCAGTGCACCTTCATAAACGTTGCCTGATTCTCCTTCACATGCAATCGTGATTTTTTTACCACTTTTGATTACTTCAGTAGCATCGTTTGTACCAACTATGCAAGGTATACCAAGTTCACGAGATACAATAGCAGCATGACAAGTTCTACCACCACGGTTAGTAACAATTGCAGAAGCTATTTTCATAATAGGCACCCAGTCCGGATCGGTCATATCTGTCACAAGAATGTCACCTTTTTTAAAGTCTACTATTTCATCGGCTTCCATTATAATGCTAGCTTTGCCACTTGCAATTTTTGATCCAACAGGAGCACCCTTACAAAGAACCTTGCTTCTTTCTTGAAGAATATAGTCTTCCAAGACAGTTAGGTCTTTTTGTGATTGCACTGTTTCAGGACGAGCTTGTACTATGTAGAGCTTTCCGTCTTCACCGTCCTTTGCCCATTCCATATCCATTGGCTTAAAGTGTCCGGCTTCTTTGCTATAGTGATCTTCTATTATAGCTGCCCACTGGGCAAGTTTTAAAACTTCATTATCGTTAATGCAGAATTTTCGTCTCATTGAGTTATCAACCGGTACGTTTTTAACAGGGGATTTAGCTCCACCTTCGCTATATATCATCTTTATTTTTTTATTTCCGAGACGTTTTGTAAGGATTGGTTTAAAGCCTTCTTTAAGTGTTGGTTTGAACACATAGAATTCGTCCGGATTTACTGCCCCCTGCACAACATTTTCACCAAGGCCGTAAGCTGCATTAATAAGAACCGCATCCTTAAATCCACTTTCTGTATCAATACTGAACATTACACCGCTGGCACCAATATCGGATCGCACCATCTTTTGGACAGCGATAGAAAGACCGATTGAAAAATGGTCATATCCTTTTTCTTCACGGTAGGCAATTGCACGGTCAGTAAAAAGTGATGCAAAGCATTTTTTACAGGCTTCAAGTAGTGCATAATCTCCGCGAATGTTTAGAAATGTTTCCTGTTGACCTGCAAAAGACGCATCAGGTAGATCTTCGGCAGTAGCAGAGGAACGTACAGCGGTATCACAAGCTTTTCCATACATCTTTTCCATTTGACGGTAGGCTTTTATAATCGCTTGATTAAGATCTTCCGGAAATTCTGCATTCAATATTATTTGGCGAACTTTGTGACCGCGATATTGCAAATCTTCAATGTCATGAGCATCAAGGCCCTTGAGGGCTTTTTTAATGTCATCTTTAATACCTGCTGCTTCTGTTAAGTAGTGATAAGCATATGCAGTGACAGCAAACCCGTTAGGGATTCTAACTTTTTTCTTGGTGAGCTTCTGGAACATTTCACCAAGGGAGGCATTTTTACCACCAACTAGTGGTACATCTTTAATACCCAGCTCCTTAAACCATAAGATAAGAGCCGTATTGCGCGATTTGCGCTTAAAAAGTTTTTTTAGCATTTTGTTTTTTGTTAGTTTCTAAAAAAAATCGTAACACAGGATTCTCTTTTGGACAACATAAATAATGCCAAAATAGGTTGATTTGGAAGGTAATTCTGATTTAGATTTAATTCGATAATATATTTTTACTTTTAATACTATGCCCAACACAGATCCAAAAGCTCCTATAAAAAAGAAAATATGGTTTAAGAAAAAAGATGTAAGTTTGAATAGGATAGTAGAGGAATACAATGCAGGTGAGGATATTGGCTACGACCAGCAAATGATTCCAGATGATGTATGGTGTTCTCGTTGCTATGCGAGATTGCTCGAACGTCATAATTTAATTACAAAAGAAGAATTGGCTGATTTAGAAAGGGGATTGGATGAAATTCTTGAGCTTTATGCAAAAGGTGAATTCATTATTAAGCTGGAAGATGAAGATTGTCATACAAAGATTGAGAACTATTTGATTGAAAGGCTAGGAGATACCGGTAAAAAGATTCATACAGGACGCAGCCGCAACGATCAAGTTCTTGTTATGATGCGTTGGTTCTTAATGAATAAGGCCGTAATTATTGGTAATAAAGCTATTGATTTAGCAGAAACTTTCATTCAGTTTGCGAAAGAATACGAAATGGTTCCTATGCCAGGTTATACACATATGCAAAAAGCTATGCCAACCACTGTTGGCACATGGATGGGGGCATTTGCAGAAAGTCTGATGGATGACATTAGGCTTTTAAATACAATTCGTGATGAAATTGTAAACCAAAATCCACTTGGCTCTGGAGCCGGATATGGTTCGCCATTTGATTTTGATAGAGATTGGTTAAGTAAAGAAATAGGCTTCAAAAAGACTCAAAACAATGTAATTTATTGCCATAATTCTCGTGGTAAGATCGAGGGCTTAGTACTTGAGGCTTGTTGCCAGATTATGCTGACATTAAATAAGCTCGCTTCTGATCTTCTCTTTTTCACCACACAAGAATTCCAATTTTTTAATATAGACGATAGTATCGCTACGGGGTCTTCAATTATGCCGCAAAAAAAGAATTTGGATGTTGCAGAATTAATCAGAGGCCGTACTCCAACCGTTCTTGCATGCAGAAACGAGATGGCTATGAATATTTCAAATAAGATTTCCGGATATCACCGTGATGGCCAAGAGCTTAAGAGACCATTGTTTTTGGGCCTTAAATATACCGAGATGTCACTGGATGCAATGGCTGCTACTGTAATGAATATTGAACCAAATAAAGAAGTTATGGTTAAGTCTATGCTTGCCTGTCCAGGTTTGTTCGCTGCACATAAGGCTTTTGAAAAAGTAAAAGAAGGTATGACATTTCGTGATGCCTATCAGGAGATAGGCTCAAATATTAGTCAGATTGAAGTAACTGAAGATGATATTAATAGATGGCTTAAAATGTCTACTCACCAAGGTGGAACTGGTAACTTGAGACTTGATATGATCGAAAAGGAACTTGAATCATTACGTAGATAATTTACAATTCACAATTTACATTTTTAAAATACTATAAATATCATGCAAAAATGGAACTTATTAGAGCTATTAAAGCAAAAAATTGAGGAAAAAGGTGGTCCGGTTTGTTGTCATGCACATTTTGATAAGGCATATGTAATTACTCCCGAAACTCTTGAAATGTGTAACGAGCATATGGAAGTTAAATGGGATTTATGGAAAAAAGTTAAGGAAGGCTATACTCATGAAAATCTTGTAGAGCGCATTTCGATTAGTGCGGAAAATATGATTAGGCAAGGGTGCAGAGTCGCAAGAACCAATATAGATGTAGATAACACTGTTGGAATGAAATGTATTGAAGCTGCACTCGAAGTTAAAGATAAATATAAGGATCAAATAGAAATTCAAATCTGCTCACAGGTACTTGAGGGGGCTATGAATCCAAAAGCTCAAAAATGGATTGAAAAAGCAGCCCCTATGGTGGATGTACTTGGTGGGCTTCCATCCCGCGATAGACCGCATGAAGCTGAACATTTAGATTATATTTTTGGTATTGCAAAAGACTTAGGCAAAACGGTTGATGTTCACATTGATCAAAACAATGACCCTGATGAAAAGGATTCTGAGCTTCTTGCTAAAAAGGTTATAGAACATGGTATGCAGGGCAAGGTAAATGCAGTCCACTGTTGCTCGCTGGCTGCTCAAAGTGATGAATACATAAAAGAGACCGCTAAGCTAATTAAAGAGGCTGATATGAGCGTTATCGTCTGCCCACGTGCAATGATAGATAATCAACAGCCACGTCATAAAATGGGTCCGGTTCATAACTCAATCGCACCTGTGCCACAGTTGGTTGAAGCGGGGATAAATGTATGCCTTGGCGTAGATAATGTTTATGATTACTTTTGCCCATTTATTGATGGTGATTTATTTAAAGACCTGCAGTTCTTAATAGAAGCCTGCAGATACTACGAAGTAGATGAGCTTGTAAACATCGCTACATCAAATGGACTTAAGGCTCTTGGGAAGTAGTTTTTCTCTTGGTCGTTAATCTAACCTTTTTTATGAGGGCAATAGCTTCTCTCCTGAGTTCCCTGAATAATTTAATATTTTCTTTGCTGGCTGCATCGTGGGGGTTATCATAGGATCTTCCTGCTATTATAACGGGTCTTTCTTTTCTCGTTTTTAGGTAGGCATCTAATATTGATAGATAATAGTGACTAGTTCCTGTATTTCTGGAATAGGACACTTTATCTCTACCGTATCTTCTAGTTTTTGTATTAGTTGTAACTAAAATTTCTGGTTCCCATGTTTTATACAGACCTTCATATTCACCCCAACATCTTAGCTCATTTTCATCAAGTCCTATAGATGTAGATGCAGAGCAAGTCAAAGCTTGTCCCCCTAATTCACACTCTCTATAATATCCTCCAGAACTTACTACACATGTATCCACCTCTTCTCGGAGAGCTTGTATCGCTTCGATAGCCATTTGTAATTCTCTACGGACGTAATCCTCTTCAAAATCTTCGTGCTTTTGGAGCCTAAGCACAAATTCATCCTGGTTATTATCATTTGGAATGTCGTTTGCTAATCCTTCGGCAGGCGAAAATGCTAATGCTGCCGCCGCCGTAATTGGTGCTATGGAATTTGGAACTTTCATTTGTAATTAAAATTAAATACCAGGCTATTATACATTCTAAAATATAGATGTCAAGTTATAACAACTTCAAAAAAGCTCCTCCTTCAGATGGCACTTTCCTAATTACTCTATTTATTTTGAATAAGTCACCAAGCTATTATCCAAAACGTATTTTAGACGGTAGATAGTCTCTGCTACGTCTCCTCTTGTCATGCCGTTTGCCGGATCAAGTATATTATTTGCAACGTCTAGCAGATTCTTTCTATTTGTTAAATATGCATAAGGTGCATACCAAGCGTCTTTTGGTACATCGGCGTATGGATTTGCGGAAATTGAGTCAGTTAATTCAATGTTATTTGTTTCAAATATCATTTTTAGATACTCAGCTTTATTTACTGTGTTACCTGGTTTAAATGTTCCGTCGTCATAACCTTTTACTATTCCTTTTGCTACTGCTGTAGCAAGGGTTGTTGCATACCAAGCCCCGCTATCTGCATCAGTAAAAGTAAGTTCACTATTTGGTCCTGCTTCTACGTTGAATGCAAGCATTAACATCTTTAATGCCTCTACACGATTAACTGTATTATCCGGTTTAAATGTTCCGTCGCTGTATCCACCAATAACATTGTTATCGCTTAAATATTTTATAGCATCGTAATTTGAATGACCGCGAGGTACATCTGTAAATATTGTTTTGTCCTCCGCTGTAATTCTTTCACTTTCACCTACTAGTGCTCCGTTTTGTGCTCGAACTATGATTGATTTTTGATCAGCAGGCACTGTAATCCTTACCGTTGCTTCACCATTTACAAAGTCATTAACCGCAATCCTATCTGGGATTATTGTCGCACTACCTTCTTTTAGAGTAACTGAAACTGTGCCACTGAAATTAACTACAGGGGTTTTATTTCCTTCACTATCCACTCCTACAATCTTTATTACTTCAACTATATTTTCCTGGAAACGTCCATCTGTATCTATATCGAATGAAACCACGCTATTAACTTTATCTATAAAATTAACTTGGTGATTGCTTTTTCCAACCACTACGTTTGATATTCCGGTTTGAGAACTATTAACTGATATTTTAATCGCATTGTTGTTGAAATCAGATTTTGTGAATGTCTTTTTTGAAACAGTTCCAACCCCTTCAATTTCTACCTTTATTTCATCATTATTCGACATTCTGTTTAGATCAGCGGGGGAGATTTGAGCTGTAATACTAACACCATTATTTATAAAACTTGTTGGCGCACCGCTTAGTGTGAATGTAAATAAGCTGGTATCAACTTCACTTACTGGGTTTTCTATGACTTCGATTGCAGGATCTTGTGAGTTTGTTTCCGTGTTTTCCTGATCATTAGTCTCCGTTTGACCTTCATTATCAGTGCTGTTATCACTGTTAATTGAATTATTGTCGAGCCCGCCAGAAGTGTTGCTGGCCATGCTGTAAGAACCAAGGTACTGGTAGACATAGTTCATTGGGTTTATTGTATTTTGTTTTGCATTTCCCATGCCAAGTCCTGCATTTACAGCTTCAAAAAAGCTAAGTCCTGCAGCTTGTGATTCGCTCCAGCTAAATGGCCAATATGGATGCCATGGGGCTGAATCTGTATCTATTTGAAAATGTAAATGTGGGGTTGTTGATGTTCCCGTATTACCACTTTTTCCTATAATATCACTTTTTAATACATTCTGTCCTTCAGATACATTAATGTCGCTCATGTGCACATAATTTGAGTACAGAGTAGTAGTTCCTCCATTTTTAGGATCCGGCACATTTGGATGCTGAATAACTACATGATGACCGAAACCATCTGATTGCATTGAGGTCTTAACAACCTTACCATTGGCTATTGCGTGAAGGGGCGTACCTACTGGCATTTTAATATCTATGGCCGGATGACTACCACTATATTCCTGATGATCTAATTCATAATTACCTAAATATACAACCGGATAAGTAATTTTTGCATTACGTATAATATCATGCTCAGAATTACCCCATACAAGACTGTCGTTTGAGAATTGTAGTTTATTTAAGTCATAGTTTGGTAAGTTTACCAAGTAGTTTGAGCTTATTGCAGAATAATTTGTTGTGTAGTGATCACCGGACCAATGTGTCCAATCCGGCACCTGACTTATAGGAAGTACAGTGCCATTAAATGGCTGTGGGGCCTCAAGTACACTTGCCTTAAACCAAACTCCAGCCTGTTCATGAAAATACACTGTTACCATCAAAGCGATGGTAACGATTGCTACAGCACTATATTTAAAATACTTAATTACTTCAGGTGAAAAGAACAGGCTTTTCCATTTATTTTTTTGAATTCTGCTCTCTTTTATTTTACCAACTTTACTGATCCTAAATTTAATTCCTTTTGGTCCTGGCATTTTTTGCTTTTTATTTTGTCTAAGAAATCTTATTATTATAGCAAATATTGCTTAAAAAAGCAACGGATAGACGTTCGGATAGATGATCGTATAGGAGATCGAATGGATTAATGTAATTCAATATGATCCCCAATGCGATCCCCAATGCGATCCCCAAATGCGAATAAGTTACATAAAAATCAAAGGATTCCGCAATTTAAAGCCATTAGAGCTGAGATTTGATAAAGAAAAAGATGTATTCGCATTTATTGGGTCAAATGGTCATGGAAAAACTAATCTACTCGAAGCGATCTATCTTTGTGCTTTATCTAAGTCCTTTAGGACACGTACAAACCTTGATTTAGTTAGCTTTGAAGAGGATTTTTGCAGCATCGAGTGTTCTGTGGATAGGGAGGATGCCAAAATAGTAGAAATTATTGTAACTCGCGAGCCATCTCAAAAGGTGTTAAAGGTAAATGGAGTTAAAAGGTCGGGCTCAGATTTTATTGGCCTGCTTAAAGCTGTTTTCTTTTCACCGGATGATTTGAGCGAAATGGCTTTTGCTCCACGCTTAAGGCGTCGTTATTTGGATGTATTACTTTCACAGTTAGACCATGAGTATCTAGACAAATTAATGCGCTATCAAGAATCTATTAAAAACAGAAACGCTTTACTTAAAAAGATTAGAGAAGGGGATTCGAGTAAAAATGAACTTGTGTTTTGGGATGAGCAAATAGCTGATTTTGGTCTTTATATAACCAACAGAAGGGCTGATCTCATAATCCAATTGCAGACACTAGTAAAAAGTCTATATAAATCTATTTCTCAGACCGAAGACGATCTTCAGATTATCTATCAATCTAATATTGGTGATATCCAAGACGGGCATGACTTACTCATGAAAATAACCGAGAATATTGATAGAGACATTGTAAGTGGCACAACTCAACTTGGCCCACATCGTGACGATCTACAGTTTATGATAAATAGGCACGATATGGTGTATTTTGCCTCCCGTGGGGAGTGGAGGAGCTTAGTGCTCGCCCTCAAATTTGCAGAAATTCAGTTAATTGAAGAAAAGACGGGTGAAAAACCAGTATTGCTACTAGATGATGTGTTTTCGGAACTTGATGAAGTACGCCAAAAATACCTATTTGAAGCCATAAAGGGCACTCAAACATTTATTACTACAACTCATAAAGAGTTTTTGGATGGATTAGATGTAGATAAAGTGGTTTATAAGGTGGGAGAAAGAT
>JAHIYT010000124.1 GCA_018814945.1 Patescibacteria group bacterium | reverse complement strand
GCATATTATCGCGGGTAAAGCTGTGGCTTTTCTAGAGGCGCTTCAGCCTGAATTTAAAGAATATGCTGCTCAAGTTAAAAAGAACGCTCATCACTTGGCAGAAGAAATGAAGAAACGAGGCTTCGAACTTATATCAGGTGGTACGGATACCCATTTAATACTCGCAGACTTAACCAATAAAGGAGTAGCGGGTAAAGAAGCTCAAGTGGCACTTGATGAAGTTGGAATTACTTTGAACAAAAATACAATTCCAAACGATCCTCGTAGCCCATTTGATCCATCTGGGATAAGACTCGGAACACCAGCAATTACCACAAGAGGCATGAAAGAGCCTGAAATGGAACGTATTGCAGACTGGATAGACAGAGTGATCTCCGATATAAATAACAAAGATAATTTAGCGAAAGTAAAAGAGGAGGTTGTAGAGATGTGCCTCAAGTTTCCAGTCCCGGGAATCAAAATATAATTAACTAATCAGAGGACACAGGAAACAGTACACAGGAAACAGCTGTGTCCAGTGTCCTGAATTCTGTGTCCTAATAAAAAACATTATGAAAAAACTATTATCATCAGTCTTACTAAGCATCATTTTATTCGTATCATTCGCACATGCCCATGTGTATGAAGATGTACCGAGAGAATCACCATATTTCTATTCAATAGATTATTTAAGGAGAAATGATGTGTTCTTGGATACAAAAAACTTCAATCCGGATATGATCATTACAAGGGCTGAATTTATTAAATATTTAGTTCTCCTAAATAAGCCTGATTACACAGAAAAGACAAATGTGGATCTTCCATTTGAAGATACATCTAACACTGCTTGGTATGCTTCTTATTTTGATAGTGCTATCGATTTAGGAATTCTCTCCGATAGGAATAAAAATGCTTACCCATATAAAAAACTGACTTTAACAGACGCACTTGAGCTCTTATTTCATTCACAAAGCATTCCTATTCCAAATATATATAAAGGCAGTATTCCTTATACCGATGTACAGAGGAATGAAGCATACGCACCGTTAATTATGCGCTCTCTCAGTTTTGGGCTTATAGTTCCTGATAGCTTTGATTACGTTGGAATCTACAGAAGAGTTACAAGAGCTGAAGCTGCACGCATGATTTATAAAATGGATTTAGTGAATCTTACCCCTGCGGGCGGCAGTAATAGCATGGAATCATATGACCTTGGTTTACAAAAAATCATCTCATCTTGGGATCTAATTTATTCAAGTTATATCAATCGTGATGATGTTGATAAAACTTCACTCTCAGATGCAGCTTTGACTGCAATGATTGAGTATTTGGACGATCCATATTCAGCATATTTAGATCAGGAGGCAAATTCTGCATTTTCTGATGATTTAGATGGTGAAATAGAAGGAATTGGAGCTTTTATCGGAGTAAATGATGGCGATGAAATAATGATTATTGCACCAATGGATGATAGCCCCGCAGAGCGTGCCGGCATTATGGCTGGAGATATTGTTACCAAAGTGGATGACACTGAAGTCGAAGGATTAAGCCTTTACGAAGTAGTTAATCTTATTAAAGGGCCAAAAGGCACAACGGTTACAATTACAGTAAAAAGAGGTACTTCCACAAAAGTTATTAATGTTACTCGCGATGTTATTAAGATAGCTTCACTTCAATACGAAGTTAAAGACAATGGCAAAGCGATGTATATAAAGCTTTCTCAATTTAACCAAAATGCGCCAAAGGAATTTGGCGAAGTCGTTGAAATAATTCAAAACAGTTCCGAAATAAAGGGGTTAATCATTGATGTCAGAGATAATCCGGGTGGGTTACTCGATTCAGCACTTAAAATTCTTAATTATCTGCTTTTACCAGATGCTGAAGCCGTGACAATTAAATATAATTATTTCGAATATACTCAATACAATAAAGGAAAGGGCGAATTAGTCGGTTTTCCTATGGTGGTATTGGTCAATAGTGGTAGCGCATCGGCATCAGAAATCCTAGCTGGCGCATTGCAAGACTTTGATTTGGCAAAAATTATTGGTGAGCAGACTTTTGGAAAAGGATCTGTTCAGGAAGTTAATTATTTCGTAGATAATTCCAGCTTAAAGCTTACCGTAGCTAAATGGCTAACGCCGTTAAATAATGACATTCAGGTAAACGGAGTTACCCCGGATATAAAAGTATCAGATAATGAAAATACTGATATAGACGAGCAATTAAATCGTGCGATTTCAGAACTTAACAAACTCTATTAAATAGTGATAATACTCGCATCTGGCAGTCCGCAAAGGAAAGCTATTCTAAAAAAGCTTGATATTAAATATCGGGCAATCGCTGCAGATATTGATGAGCACCACAGTGGACACGTAAGGCCACATGCGATTGTGAAATCTATCGCACTCCGGAAAGCCAAAGCTATAGCGGAACATCATCCAAATGATTGTATTATTGGTTGTGATACTATCGTGATCCTTTCTAATGGAGAGATTTCTGTTAAGCCAAAGGATCGTGACGACGCTAAAAAGACCATCAAGCTTTACCAAAACTCCCATTGTGATGTTTATTCTGGATTAGCGGTAATTACCTCAAAAAAAACAATGCTTGGTTACGAGAAAACCAGGCTGAACTTTTCTAATTTTACAAATGCTCAAATTGAAGAATATTTAGACTCCGGGGAGTGGAAAAATCGCTCTGGTTCAATGACTATCGAGGGCAAGGGAGGAGGATGGGTTAAAAAAGTGGATGGTTGTTACTGGAACGTTGTAGGTTTACCTATTGATTTACTTAAGAAATTTTTAATTCACAGCTCTAAATTTTCAAAAAAATAAATGAAAATTGTAAATTTCAAATTGAAAATTGTCACCCATTCTGATACTTTAATATAGCCCTATAACTAATAATCAAATGCCAATTTCAATAAAGAGCGCCGACGATATTATTCCTAAACTCGGTCAGGTAGTTTACGTTGCCGGTACACAGTGGGGGGATGAAGGAAAGGGAAAATTAGTAGATATTTTGTCTGGACAGTATGATATAATTGCACGTGCAGCTGGCGGTGCTAACGCAGGTCATACCATTGTTGTAAGGGACGGTAATGAGTCTAAAAAATATATATTTCACCTCCTTCCTTCCGGAATATTACATGAAGGTAAAACTTGTGTAATTGGTAATGGATGCGTTGTACACATTCCAACTTTACTCGATGAAATACATAGCCTAAAAGAGAAGGGGATTGATATAGGCAACAGGCTATTAATTAGTGATAGAGCCCATATCATTTTTAACTATCACAGAAAAATCGATGAGATTCAGGAGGAGAGAAAAGGTGATAAAAAAGTAGGAACAACGCTTAGAGGTATTGGACCTGCTTATACCGATAAAATATCCAGACATGGGATAAGAGTCGGTGAACTGCTTAATTTTAATGTATTTGCTGAAAAACTTAGAAAGAACGCAGAGCATCATATGAAGGAATATGGTTTTGACTTTGATATTGAAGAAGAAATTAATATTCATAAAGATGCACTTGATTTAATTGAAGGTTTTATAGTTAACACCGCACAGTATTTAGATGAACAATATAAGGCCGGCAAAAATATTCTTACCGAAGGTGCTCAGGGGACACATCTCGATATCGACTTCGGAACATATCCATATGTAACTTCATCTAACACTACAAGTGCTGGTGTATGTTCAGGTTTGGGAATCGCTCCCAATCGTATTAAAAGTGTGATTGGAATCGTTAAAGCCTACACTACAAGGGTGGGTGAAGGACCTTTCCCAACCGAGCTTGGAGATATGGAAGGAAAAATGCTTCAGAATCAAGGACATGAGTTTGGTTCAACCACAGGTCGCCCACGAAGGTGTGGATGGTTTGATGCAGTTGTGGTTAAGAATGCAATTATTCTCAATTGAATTAACAGCATTAACATTACTAAATTAGACGTATTAACGGGCTTCCAAACCATCAAAATTGGTGTTGGCTACAAGTTAAATGGCGAAGATATATCGTTTATACCAGCATCATTGGAAGACTTTAATAATGTAGAAGTTGTCTACGAAGATATGCCTGGCTGGACAGAGGACATTAGTAAAGCGAGAAAGTTTGAAGACCTACCAGCAGCAGCACAAAATTACATAAAAAGATTAGAAGAAATTTTAGAAGTACCAATTAACTTCATCGGCGTTGGAGTACATCGCGCTGAAATGATTTTTAAATAATTTACAAGATTGATAGAAATACGATAGTTAATCTTGTAATCTTGTAATAGTTAATCTTGTAATAAAATTATGTACGAAGTAGAAGCCAAGGTCCATATAAGCAAATCGGATTTTTCGAGTTTAAAAAAGAAGCTAGACAAAATAGCTAAGTTTAAAGGGGGTCAAATTAAGAAAGACATATATTACAATGATCCAAAAAAAGTATTTATAAGGCTAAGAGAGGAAAATGGAAAACATTTCTTAAATATAAAAGAAAAAGAATCCAAGAGAGGTATGGAATCAAACATAGAAATGGAATGGGGGATTGAAGATAGAAAAAAATTCGAGAAAGAGTTAAAGAAAGAGGGTATTATGCCAGCTATTCGTAAGAGCAAGAAAACTGAGGCTTATCAGTTCAAAGATTGTAATGTAGAATTGAATTACGTCGCAAAATTAGGTTATTTCCTTGAGATCGAGAAAATAGTAAAAACAAAAACTCAAATTCCGAAAGCTAAAAAAGATTTACTCGATATTTTTAAGGAGTTTGGGTACACTCAGAAGGATTTCGAAAAAAAGTATTACTTAGATTTACTAGAAGCCGTCAGATAAATGTTTAACTTATTCAAGCGAAAGCAAAGGGAACAGGGGATTATAGCCCTGGATATAGGAACTGAAATTGTTAAGGCTGCCCTATTCACTATCGAAGAAAAGCAAAGCGTAAGCGGTGAAAT
>JAHIYT010000123.1 GCA_018814945.1 Patescibacteria group bacterium | reverse complement strand
CGAACTACGATGGACGCTTAAAAGAACCGACAGTACTTCCCTCACGCCTTCCAGCACTTCTTTTGAACGGCTCTATGGGTATTGCGGTAGGTATGGCTACAAACATTCCACCACACAATCTTAGAGAAGTGATGGAGAGTGTTAAGTATTTAATAGAAAATCCAGAAGCTGAAATCGAGGACTTAATGGAGTACATAAAAGGTCCTGATTTCCCAACAGGTGGTATGATTTACGATGTTGAAGCGATCAAAACAGCTTACGCAACAGGTCGTGGAAGCATAGCCGTGCGTGGTAAGGCGGATATTGAAGAAACTAAGAGTGGAAGGCATCAAATTATTATTACAGAAATTCCTTACCAAGTTAACAAGGCATCTCTTGTAGAAAAAATTGCCGACCTTGTTCGCGATAAAAAAATTGTTGGTATTTCAGATCTTCGCGACGAATCCAACCGAGATGGAGTAAGAGTTGCAATTGAACTTAAACGAGATGCTTATCCAAAAAAGGTTTTGAACCAATTGTATAAATATACCCCACTTCAAACCTCCTTTGGTTTCAATATGATTGCTTTGATCGATGGTATCCAGCCAAGGCTTCTCGATCTTAAAACAATTCTCGAGCAATTCATAGCTCATCGCCAAACGGTTGTAACTCGTAGAACTGAATTTGAACTTAGAGTTGCAGAAGCTCGTGCTCACATTCTCGAAGGTCTTAAAATTGCTTTGGATGACATCGACAAGGTTATTGAAACAATTAAAAAGTCTGCAACTAAAGAAATTGCGAAAGAAAATCTTGTTAAAAAATTCAAATTGTCCGAAATTCAGGCAAAAGCTATTCTCGAAATGCGCTTGCAAACATTAGCTGGTTTAGAGCGAAAGAAAATCGAAGATGAATTGAAAGAGAAGTTAGATTTCATCAAAGAATGCCAAGCCATTCTTGCAAATCCTAAAAAGATTCTTGGAATCGTTAAAGATGAAACTCAAGAAATTATCGATAAATACGGTGATGAACGTCGCACACAAGTTATTTCACATGCAGTTGGCGAGTTTAATGCCAAGTCTCTAATTCCAAATGAGCCAATGATTATTGCTCTAACAAAGGGTGGCTATATCAAGCGCTTGAGCCCATCTGTTTACCGAACACAAGGTCGTGGTGGTAAGGGCGTAATTGGAATGACAACAAAAGATGAAGATGAGATTGCAACTATTATTCATGTGATGACTCATGACGACATTCTCTACTTTACAAATAAAGGACGTGTATTCTGCCTACCTGCATACGAAGTTCCACAAGCAAGTCGTACCGCAAAAGGTCAGGCTATAGTCAATTTGCTCCAATTAGAGCCAGAAGAAAGTGTAACTGCAATTCTCGATAAAAGTAAAAGTGCAGGTGAGTACTTATTTATGGCTACGCTAAAAGGTACCGTTAAAAAGACTAAAATCGAAGATTTTGAAAATGTTCGAAAATCCGGCCTTATTGCAATTAAATTACGTGATGGAGATCTTCTGGATTGGGTTCACCCAACATCCGCTGGTCAGCAAGTAATAATTGCAACAAGAAATGGCCAATGTATCCGCTTTAAAGAAGATGATGTTCGTCCTATGGGTCGTCCTAGTATGGGTGTTCGCGGAATAAGGCTAAAAGGAAATGATGATCAAATTGTCGCAATGGATGTAATTAAAGACGAAGCAATTAGTCGCCTGCTTGTTGTTATGGAAAATGGTCTTGGAAAAACAACTCAAGTAAAGGATTACCGCTTCCAGGGTCGTGGAGGTAGTGGTGTCAAAACCGCTCAAATTACGGCTAAAACCGGTAAAGTTGTTGGTGCACGTATTATCCATAAGCAATTAGTAGGTGATCTAATCCTAATGTCGAAACATGGACAAATGATCCGCTTGCCACTCGACCAATTGCCTACCACAGGTCGCGCTACTCAAGGAGTATATGTAATGAGATTAAAAGATGACGATAAGGTCGCATCCATCTCCCTTATAGTTGAAGAAGACGCTGCAGATACACAGGAGCTACCTTTGGAAGAAAAGAAAAAATAATTCTTAATTTCAATTTCTAATGAAAAATTTAATACGCATTTTCACCCTCTTAATCTGCCTGTTGTTGGCGCAACCTATTTATGCTGTAGATTTTGACAAAGACCTTTCTATAAATCCGGAAAGCGTAAGATCCGATAGCGATCTTATTATTGGTAATAGCGTGCGTATTTATACAACTGTTACAAATAATTCCAATCAGGATTTATTCGGAGTTGTTAAATTTTATGATGAAAATAAGCAGACATTCATTGGTGTAGACCAGCCAATTTCTGTTTTGGCAGGTAAAACCGATGATGTATTTGTGGATTGGACTGGTGATACGGTTGGAAATCATGAGATTAGTGTAAGAGTTGTTCCATGGCATACAGATGGCGACAATCCTTCAAACAACAAGGTTACACAAACTATATATGTAGATACTGACTCAGATGGTGATGGTACTGGAGATAGATATGACATTGATGATGATAATGATGGCACTCCGGATAATGAAGATGCGTTCCCGTATGACCCTAATGAGTCCGAAGACACAGATGGTGATGGAATAGGCAACAACGTAGATGAAGATGACGATGGTGACGGTGTAATGGATACAGAAGATCTCTTTCCTACAGATGCCAATGAAACACTGGATTTCGACTTTGATGGAATTGGAAACAATTCTGACTTCTTCCCGCAAGACCCAAATGAATGGGCTGATAGTGACAATGACGGCTTAGGTGATAATAGTGATCCAGATAGTCAAAATCATGGTCCATTAGCAGAAATAGAGACAGAAAACACCAAGGTTAGAGTCGGAGAAATTGTAACGTTAAACGCCTTAAAATCACGCGATCCGGATGGTAGTATAGTTTCCTATGAGTGGGATCTTGGCGATGGAATCATTGAAACAGGAGTAGTTGTAGAACGTGTATATGAGGAAACAGGAGATTATCCAATAACTTTAACCGTATTTGATGACAAGGGAGAGTCCAGGCAATCAACCGTGCAAATAAAGGTTACATACAAATGGCAAGCAATAGCATTCATCGTTGTAACAATACTGTTGGTCTTATTGCTTCTTGGTCACAGATTATTATTCTCTGGTAAGAAAAGATCCTCTGTTAAGCCAAAAAGTCACGCTTCTGAAAAGGTTACAAAAAAAACTGTCGTAAAACGTAAAAAAGCCTTGCCTAGAAAGAAAAAATAACGTAAAATCCTCTCGCTGTCTTGATCCGTACTTGGCGGGTCGCTAACCTAAGAATACTATCATGAAAAAAGATATTCATCCAAAGCTGAATCCAGTTGTTTTTGTCGACACATCGTGTGGCATAGAACATGTTACAATTTCAACTCTTACATCAGATAAGAAAAAGAAGATCAACGGTGTTGATCACTATGTAATTAACGTAGAAATTTCTTCCGCTTCTCATCCTTTTTACACAGGTAAACAAATGCTTATCGATACCGCTGGTCGTGTGGATAAATTCCGCGCTAGAATGGAAGCTGCCAAAAAGAAGCAAGAAGAGTCTGCTTCAAGTAAAAAGAAGCAGGAGGATGCCAAAAAAGAATCAGTTGAAGAAAAAATTACACGTAAGGCAAAGGCTAATACTGAAGCAAAGGAAGAAGAAAAGGCTAAAAAAACTGCAGCTAAAAAAATTGCAGCTAAGAAGAAATAATTTTCCTCATTTTACTTTCAAAAACACTTTCGTCGAATCGCTCAGCGATACGGCGAATTTTTTTATAATCATATTTTTTCTCATTCACCATCAATTTTGTAAGTCCATCAATTAGTGATTCAGGAGTTTGCTCATCAAAGAATTCACCAGAGATGCCTTCCTTTACGCTCTCTGTAACACCACCAACTCCATATGCCAAAACTGGTCTACCTGCAGCCATAGCTTCCACTGGTGTAATCCCAAAATCTTCCTCTCCGGGGAAGATAAAAGCGCGACAATTCTGCATATATTCTCTTACAACCCCATCCTCCTTATACCCTAAAAACTCAATAGTATCTCCCGCAATGGATTCTAATAATTTTCTCTGCGCACCGTCACCAATAATCACCAATTTCCTCTTCAGTTTATTAAATGCATGAATTGCCAGATCAATTTTCTTAAATGGAGTAAGTGCGGAAACAATTAAAAAATAATCTTCATGATCTCGTGTTGGTATAAAATTTCCAACACTCACCGGTGGATAAATCACCTGAGATTTCCTTCTCCAATACTTCTCAATTCTTTTTTGAACGTGCTCAGAATTAGCAATAATCTTATTTGCCCTATCTGCAGCCATAAAATCCCAAATCCTAATCTGCTTTAATAGGTTGGAAATCAGGTATTTCATGGGCCATGAATAGTTTTGTGTATATTCATGTGTATAATCCCACGCATACCTCATAGGAGAATGACAATAGCAGATATGCTTCGTCTTTTTATCCGTTTTAATACCATGAGCGAACGCACTACTGCTTGAAACTACAACGTCATAATTCCTAAAATCAAATTGTTCAATCGCATTTGGCATTTTACTAAGTAGCCACTTAGGACTCTTAAGCCAATCATATCCTCTTTGTATATAAGAAGGATGAATTTTTTTACCCTTAAACCAATCCTCAGTTTTCCCCCTATCATGAATAAGCGTATAAATAGGCGCTTTTGGATACATTCCGCTGAGTGTCCTCAAGACTCTCTCCGCTCCCCCAAGCTTTGTAAGCATTTCATGAACTAACGCAATCTTCATGGCATAAATTTATCAGATTTCTGATATAATGCATAAGGTAAATTTAATTTTAGTAAATAAAAACAGATTTCATGAGCGATATTTATGACGTAATTATCATTGGTTCCGGGCCAGCTGGTCACACCGCTGCAATTTATACTTCCCGAGCTAGTCTAAAAACTCTAGTTTTTGAAGGTTGGCAACCAGGTGGTCAATTAACTACCACGACTGAAGTTGAAAACTTCCCAGGATTTAAAGAAGGGAAAATGGGGCCTGAACTTATGAATGAAATGCGTGAGCAGGCAAAGAGGTTTGGTGGGCAGTATTTACAAAAAGAAATTACAAAAGTCGATTTCTCTTCCCGTCCTTTCAAAATTTATGCAGGTGAAGAAGAATATCAGTCTAAAAGTGTAATTATAGCGACCGGCGCAAAACCACGTCGTTTAGGCCTAGAATCTGAAAGTCGTCTATGGGGCAAAGGGGTTTCTGCATGCGCTACCTGTGATGGCTTCTTTTTTAAAGACAAAACAGTTGCGGTTATGGGAGGAGGGGATGCGGCGATGGAAGAAGGAACTTTTTTAACGAAATTCTGTCCAAAAGTTTATATTATCAATCGAAGTGAACAATTCCGTGCATCCGATATTATGCTTGATCGTGCAAAAGCTAATCCGAAAATCGAAATTCTTACAAATAAGGCTATCGACGAAATTCTCGGAGACAACAACGTTACAGGCCTTCGCTTAAAAGACACTCAATCTGGTGAAACATCTGAATTACCAGTCGACGGAATGTTTTTAGCCATTGGTCATATACCGGTCACCGATTTATTCAAAAATCAAATTGAACTTGATGAAATCGGATTTATTAAACACACAGAACACACCATGACCTCTGTCGAAGGTGTTTTTGCCGCAGGTGATGTTGTAGACCATCGCTACCGCCAAGCTATCACAGCAGCCGGTATGGGCTGTCAGGCATCAATCGATGTAGAAAGATGGTTAGCGGGGCAGGATTAATTAATCTGGATCACATTCAAACATTCCAGGTACTTTACCCCTAATACAAGTTCTGGTGTCTGAGGCCAAATGAATCATGTCTTCATCAAGATCTTCTATTTCGTAGTCTAACTTTAAGGTGATGTCTTTTGAATGAGCCTCCATACTCCACATATTCAATATGGCAATGGTTCTAAAATAGCCAGGCTTTAATTCTTCAATGCAAAGCGTTCTGTAAAGACGTCTAGCTTCACGTATATTTATCCTTCCCTCCTCAAGTTGTTTCATTATTTCTTGCTGATTAAAATCGGGTGTATCAAATTGTAAAAAATCTTTCTCTGCGGAGAGCATAGTATTTATAAATTATTAATAAAAGAGTGGGGAGTGAACGAGGTTGTTGATTCTTGTTGCCCCACCTCGCACTATGCGCGAAGAATCTTGGCCTTCGCCTTGTTGTAGAGTTCGGGGGTGCCGACCAGGAACACGACGATGATCAGATCATCCCACTTGTTCCAGAACCGGCGACCACTCTTCATCTCCACGAAGATGGTGAAGAGGATCATCTCAGCGGAGACGCCGAGATAGATATAGGTCCAGTGATACCAGGGAATGAGACTCTTGAGAATATTGATGAGAATCACGGGGTGAAAGCAGATTGGGAGAATCGTGAAAATCTGCCAGAACATGCCCCTCGACGAGACCGCCCAGACCGTGTACTCGATCAGCATTGTAATCATGAACACCCAGAACACCATCTGTTTCGTATCCATCGCATGCCAGATGCTGTGATCCATCAGGAACTCGTTGTACATGTTGAACGTCAGGATGCTGTCGGTCATGGAGATGAAGGCCACGAGAAGGAGGGCCAGCTGTGTGAGACGTAGAATCATATATTCCTCCGTTGTTCGAACGTTTTCAAATCATTCCACCTGTTTCAACTTGAATTAGTTTCAAATCAAGACAGGAGAATGATTCAGTGGTTTGAATATTTCACTCCACTCTTTTATTAATTATGACAATGTTTTTAAAGATCATTTGATACAAAAAACGGACTTACTAGCACCAGAATTATTAAAATAAATAATTTCAGTGCTAGAAGGTCCGCTCTAGGGTAGTGACACTCTCCTGACAATGGATTGTTCCAAAGGGTCTCCATTCCTCATCCAAGCAACACTAGAAGTTGATGAGTTTACAGCCAGTTCTATTTAATAGAACTCAGGGTTTTGACTATGTTGGAAAATCATTATATACTACTATTTCTATTTGTCAAGTAAATTGTCTGAACTATGATTTAAATGATGGGCATGATCAAAAAACCCCGCCAAGGCGGGGTCATAATAATCAGTGAAATCAAAAAAATCAGCGTAATCTGTGGTTCAGACAATTATTCTTCCTCTTTCTTCTCAGCCTTTTCTTCAGCCTTTCCCTCGACTTTGCTCGGGACAGGCTTTTCTACCTTCTCTTTCTTCTCTTTTTCCATATATGGACTTTCTGGCATTTTAGCTTTAGGTTTTGCTCCACTTCCAAACTTCTTTTTCAAAGCCTCTAAATCAGGAGCTTCACCTTCTTTTGGAAGAACCGCTTTTGCAGTGTCGACAAGATCCTTGAACACTTCTGGGTTATTAACAGCTAATTCAGCAAGCATTTTACGGTTAACCATAACTCCAGCAAGTTCAAGACCGTAAATAAATCTACTGTATTTCATCTCATGTTCACGACATGCAGCATTAATACGAAGAACCCATAGTTGATGGAAAGTTCTTTTCTTTAAACGTCTGTCACGATAAGCATTTTGACCTGCTTTCATTACAGCGTTTTTAGCTAATTTAAATACATTTTTACGTTTACCACGGAATCCTTTTGCAGCTTTAAGCATCTTCTTGTGTCTGCGATGTGCGGTAACTCCACCTTTTACTCTTGGCATTATATAAAATTTTACGTTATAAAATTTTAACTTATAAACTGATGAACTTATGAACCCAAAACAAATGTTTTTCAGTTCTTTAGTTTATAAGTTTCTTAGTTTAATTAGGCAATAGTCTCTTCACAGCCTTTTTATACCCTTTTAATTTTAGAGCTTGGCTAGAAAGACGTTTCTGTTTCTTGGATTTCTGTTGTAATAAGTGATTATGAGCAGCTTTCTCGTGTGCAAATGTTCCCTTCCCCGTTGTTCTAATACGTTTCTTAGCACTACTAGAAGTCCTGATTTTTCCTGGTCTTGCTTTTCCTGGCATTTTATAAAATTTATGGAATAAATTTTAACTTATAAACTGATGAACTTATGAACCAAAAACAAATGTTTTTCAGTTTTTTAGTTTATAAGTCTATTAGTTATTTAATTGGATTAAGTATCATAGTCATTTGATAACCTTGGCGTTTTGGTTCTTGTTCTATATTTGCTATGTCTTCTAACAATTTAAAGAATTCTTGTAGTTTTGATTCCGCCAGATCACCATGGGCCATTTCACGCCCTCTAAAAATCACAACAACTTTCACAGTATTTCTGCCCTCAAGAAATTTACGGGCTTTTTTTGCTTTAACATCTAAATCATGACTTTCTGTACGGATGCTAAGGCGAATAGTTTTTGTTTCAGTTTGCTTCT
>JAHIYT010000015.1 GCA_018814945.1 Patescibacteria group bacterium | reverse complement strand
TGCTTATAGCCCCGCTTTTAAACCCTATTAAAGGACTTGCTTTTGGTATTACTACGGGGCAACATACTTATTTTTGGAAAGCTGCAAGGATGCTGATACTTAGTGTAGCAGTAGCAATTTTTACCGCTTTTTTCTTTTCATCAATTATACCTTTAAAGATAGAAACATCCGAAATAATGGCTAGAACAGCTCCAAACCTTCTGGACTTATTCATTGCCATTGCCTCAGGAACTATTGCAATATTATCGCTTTATTTTAAGAAATTATCCGAAAGCATTAGTGGTGTGGCCATGGCCGCAGCGATACTTCCTCCGCTTGCCGTAGTGGGAATTGAATTGTCACTGGATAATTATCTACTTGCAAGTAGTAGCTTATTTTTATTTACAACAAACCTTTTCGCCATTCTTGCTGTGGGCGTAGTGATATTTCTCTTTTATGGATTTTTCCCAAGTCAGGAAGACACCAAACAAAGAAGTTTACGAATCTCAGCCGGCCTTTTCCTTTTATTATTTTTTATTTCATTCCCTCTATATTCATCTCTTACTAATATTGGTGAGAAGATATCACTGGAAAAACAGGGAAATAAAATTGTTAGTACATTACTAGATAAGAAATTGCCGGGAACTAAAATCGGAAAATTGGAATTGGATAACTTTGACGATGATAATGCCGAATTTACTGGTAGCATAAGAGTTCCTGAGGGCTTAAGCTTTGATGAAAGAATTCAAGACGAGATTAGTAAAAATCTTTCTTTAACTTTTAACAGGAAGATAAAGATCGAATTTGATATAACACCGACTGTGCAGATTGAGTCGGAGTAATTTTGAAAACTTGAAAACTATCTTTATATCTGTGGTAGTTTTTTGCGAAACCTGAAGTGACTGTAGCTGACAAACTTGAAAACTAAAATACTAAATAATACGTATGTAATATGTATATTAGTTTTCAAGTTTTTCAGATTTCCAAGTTTTCAAAATTATAGTATCGTTATATCGTTATTTTGTTACAACGTTTTTAAGAATGATCGATCTAAAAGATTTGCGCGAAAATAGAGCGCTCTACGAAGCTGGATTTAAGAAAAAATGTGTTGATATTGATATCGACAAACTTTTGAAATTGGATGCGGATTATCGTGAAAAATTGCAGGAAGTTGAAGAAATGAGAGCAAAGAAAAATGAAGTATCTAAACTTATTCCAACTCTAGCTGATACTGATAGAGATGAGAAAATTAAAGAAATGAAAGATTTGGGTGATAAATTGGATAAGACTGAGGAGTCATTGAACACAATTTTTGTTCAACTTAAAGAACTCAGTGCGTTAGCTCCTAACCCACCTCACGAAAGCGTACCAGAGGGTAAGAATGATGAAGACAACGAGGTAGTAAAAACCGTTGGGAAAATCCCAAAGTTCAGTTTTAAACCAAAAGACCATCTTGAACTGGGTAAGCTACTAGATGTTATTGATATGGAAACTGCCGCTAAAACAAGTGGTGCACGCTTTTATTATCTGAAGAACGAATTGGTACTTTTAGAGTTTGCAATGATTAATTGGTTGATGGCTAAATATGTATCCAAAGGCTTTACCCCTGTGACCGTACCAATGCTTGTAAAGGAAGACATGATGTATGCGACAGGATTCTTTCCTGCAGATAAAAATGAAATATATGAAGTAAATGCGGACGATGACAAATTATATTTGGTCGGAACATCTGAGGTCCCACTTTCTGGTCTGCACATGTGGAATAGTCCTAAGCCAGAGGAATTGCCAAAACGTTATATTGGCTTTTCTAGTTGTTTCCGTCGTGAAGCCGGAAGTTACGGAAAGGACACGAAAGGAATACTTCGAGTTCATCAATTTGATAAAATGGAGATGTTCTCTTTTTGTCACCCAGATAAAAGCTGGGAAGAGCATGATTACCTGCTAAGCATTGAAGAAGAAATACTTACCGAGTTAGGACTCCCCTATCAAGTTGTGAACATTTGCGGTGGAGATTTAGGTGCACCTGCTGCTAAAAAATATGATTGTGAAGCATGGATTCCAACTCAAGAAAAATATAGAGAGCTTACAAGCTGTAGTAATTGTACTGACTTTCAGGCTCGCAGAGGTGGAATAAAATTTAAAAGCGAAAAAGGTACCGAATTACTACATACGCTAAATGGTACTGCAATGGCATCCACTCGAACGCTTATTGCTATTATGGAAAACTTCCAGCAAGAAGATGGAACCGTAAAGATTCCTGAAGTTTTGCATAAATACTTACCTGGAACAACTGAAATAAAACCTAAATAATTTACAATTTTAAATTTTAAATTTTAAAAGATTGAAATTTGGGATTTATTTGTAAATTGTAAATTGTAAATTGTAAATTTAAATAATATGAACCAACATCCAAATCATCCACATAGACAGCCTCAATTTAGTCCGCCAAAGCGTGGTAATAGCTTTATGTATGTAATTGTGTTTGCACTAATTTTAACTGCAGCTTATTACATGCTTAACCCCACACAAGGTGTTGATGATAGTAAAGCTACTGAGATTCCAATCAGCCAACTTATGCAGGATTACAGATCCGGGCAATATACAGAGGTTGAAATCAAGAACAGTAAAATTTATGCAACTACGCGCGCGGACAAACAGGTTCTTGCATATAAACCGGAAGGAGAAAGCATTACAGCACTTGGCTTAAATGATCCGAATGTAAGCACACCGGTTACCATCATTAGCACAGAAGCAAGCGCTTTTTGGATTAGTTTACTTAGCAATTGGCTACCTATAATTCTGTTTATTGCGCTTATTGTCTTTATGGCTAAACAACTAACTAAAGGTGCCAGCAGTGCATTTACGTTTGGAAAGTCTCAAGCTAAAGTTTATTCAAAGAATGATAAAAAACGAACTACCTTTAAAGATGTTGCAGGTATGGAAGAAGCGAAAGATGAACTTGTGGAAGTTGTGGATTTCTTGAAGCATCCAACAAAATACACCAAGATTGGTGCAAAAATTCCAAGGGGTGTGGTTTTGGTTGGCGCGCCAGGTACAGGTAAAACATTGCTTGCCAGAGCCGTTGCCGGCGAAGCTCATGTTCCCTTCTTCAGCATTTCCGGTTCAGAGTTCGTAGAAATGTTCGTTGGTGTCGGTGCCAGCAGAGTTAGAGATTTGTTTCAGAAAGCTAAACGCAATGCTCCTTGTATTATTTTTATCGACGAAATTGATGCGGTTGGTCGCCAACGTGGATTTGGAATGGGTGGAGGCCACGATGAAAGAGAACAAACTTTGAATCAGATTCTTTCTGAAATGGATGGATTTGAAAATGATACCAATGTTATTGTTATGGCCGCTACAAATAGGCCCGATGTTTTGGATGCAGCTTTAATGCGTCCCGGACGTTTCGATAGAAGGGTAATAATCGATATGCCTAATTTGGAAGAGCGTGAAGCGATTCTGGGAGTTCATGTTCGTAATAAACCATTAGATAAAACGTGCGATCTCAAAAAAATTGCCCAACAAACACCTGGTTTTTCCGGTGCAGATCTTGAGAATTTAGTTAATGAATCCGCGATTCTTGCTGCCAAAAAAGATAAAACCAAGGTAAGCCAAGCCGATATGGAACATTCTATCGAAAAGGTTGGATTGGGACCGGAAAAGAAATCAAGAAGGCTTACCGATGAAGAAAAAGAAATTACTGCATATCACGAGGTTGGTCATGCATTAGTTGGTAAATTATTACCTGGTTGTGACCCCGTACACAAAGTCTCTATTATAAGCAGAGGAATGGCGCTTGGTGTTACATGGTTTGTTCCGGAGGAAGATAAACATCTTAAGTCTGTTTCTAAATTTAAAGACGAGCTTTGTTCGTTACTTGGTGGCTATATGTCTGAAAAACAAACTTTTGGTGAAGTTACAACCGGTGCAAGTAGTGATCTGCAACGCGCCACAGCAATAGCCAGAAGTATGGTTATGGATTATGGAATGAGTGAAGAGCTTGGACCTGTAATTTTTGGTGAAAAATCAATGGCTAGATTTCTGGGCACAGAGCTTGGATCTAAGCCTAATTACAGTGAAGCAGTTGCCGGTAAAATTGATGCAGCTGTTTCTACAATACTTAATGAAGCTCAAAGTAGAACTGAAAAAATATTAAAGGACAATAAAGCGCTTTTAGAAAAGATTTCTAAAGTTCTGCTTAAAAAAGAAGTTTTGAATAAGGAAGAATTTAATAAATTCTTTGCAAAAAGTAAGGCAAAAGCGAAGAAGTAATTTCTAATTTTAAATTTACAATTTTCAATATAGAATAGTTATATGAAGATTCTTT
>JAHIYT010000122.1 GCA_018814945.1 Patescibacteria group bacterium | reverse complement strand
GGAATCGAACCTGTATCTAAGCCTTAGGAGTGCCTTATTCTATCCGTTGAACTACGGGGCCAAGTTTAAACAACTCCAATTATATAACAGTAATTAGAAATTCGTAATTATTAATTCGTAATTATTAATTAACTAACATTTAAGACAACAACTTTAGAGTTATCTTCTGGCAATTCACTCTTCTTAACTTCAAAAGAATCTACAGGCTCAACGTTCTTTGCACCCATTGCCGATAAAAATTCTTCAAGACTTGCGAGTTCCCTGTTGTTACCTTTGGTTTGATATGTCATTGGAATCACAATGCGAGGCTCTATCTGTTCAATAATTTCCTTCGCCTTTTTAGCATCCACTGATTCTGTTTTTCCAACCGGAACAAATAGAACATCGGTATCACCTACCTGCTCAAGCTGTTCAGGAGTTAACTTTGTACCTTGCGCTCCTAAATGACAGAAGCGAATCCCATCTACATTGATATTAAAGATGATATTTTCTAGTTGTTCCTTATCATCCCTTACATTGTGAAAAGAATGAATACCTTTAATGTGAATTCCTTTTGTTTCATATTCACCAGGCCAACTCATTACCATTGGCTCACCTTCGATAGCACCCTTAGCGTTATGAGCTTCGTTGTCAAAGCTACATGTAACAATATCCGCTTTTATTTTTGGGAGTGTAAGCCCAATGCTTTTATCATAAGGATCCATTACAATTGTCGCTTTTCCGTTTTTAATTGAGAAACAAGCGTGTCCGTGAAACTTAATATTCATGTTTTATTTATGTTAAAAGACCGAGTGACATTCTAACATAAATTATTAAATTTAAATATGCAAATTCTAAAAACCCATATGTCATATCGAGGAAAGCGTAACTACGAGATATCTACGGAATTCTATACACTAGAAGCTCGGAGTGACATACTAGTGGATTGAGTTACAGAGTTTGGTTATGCCTGTACGATCTTACGCAATCTCCAACCAAGGAGTGAAACAAATGTAAGAATAAACGCAACAAGTAGAATCTCCTTCGGACCTGAATCTGGAGTTCCGGTAGCACTTGAAAGTTGTGCGCTGTAATCAGCTACTGTAACACCGTCATAAGTTGCCTGAGCAGATGCATATTGAGCTGTATTAATCGCCAAAGCTTCATGTGGAGTCATTGTTACGGTGTGAGTGTTCACTCTGTAACCGGTTGTAGTTGTTGTAGAAGTAGTAGTTCCAATCGTAGCGGTTGCTTCGGTTGCAGTATCTGCAGCAGCTGCATGTAGATCTTCTTGTACTATTTCGGCCAAATCTTCAATTATTTTAGTTTTTTCTTCATCTTTTTCCTTAAATTCTGCGATTTGTTGACTAAGCTCTTGAAGTAATTTCTGATTTGCATCAAGCTCCTCTTGAATTGTACCACCTTCTTCAGCTTGAGCTTCTTGCTCTACCACTTGCTCTTCAGTAGTACCAACTGGATCAATTTGAATAGTCACAGCCTCAGTTTGAGCCTCAACTGCAAGGTCTATTTCGGGTCCAGCGGTAACCTCTTCCTCAACCACTTCTTCCTCAGCCACTTCTTCTACCTGTTGAGTTTGCTGACTTGCCTGAGGATCCTCAAATCCATCTTCCGGTATAAGACCTTGATCAAATAGATTACCTTGAAGGATTGAAGCCATTTGATTTGGCGCAATCAGAGCAACGGTTAAAAGCACTAGTACTACAAAGCCTGCTCCCCAGAACAGTTTGTTTTTCACGGGAGTAGACTCAGATTTTTGAGTTCTCTTTGTGCTCTTAGAAGCTGGTGTATGTACAGCTTCTTCTGAAATTGTTACCCAATGTGAAGTTTTCTTAGTCATTTTATTTTGAAATTAGATTTTTTTTGAAAAATGTAAATTGTAAACTTAAAATTATTGTTGTCTTTTTTTCCTAAACATAAGAGTTCCCCCTAGTCCAACCGCAGAAAACAACACCCATCCCATAATTGGTCCGTTCTGAGGTTGTTCTGGAACGAATGCAAGTAATGCAGCAAGGATATCTTCGAATGGAGAAGTGGAACTAAGAGGTTCGTTAACAATTACTCCAACCTCATCGGAATAATCGCTTTCTCTACCTGAATTATCATAAGCCGTAATGGCAAAATAATAAGCCTCGCCATTGTTTAATCCATCAATTCTATAGCTATTAACTTTAGAAACAGTCTTTCGTCTTGAATAGTGTCCACTGGTTTTGCCGTAATAAATGTTATAACCATTAAGATCTGATTCTTCACCTATATCCCATCTTAAATCTACATATGCATAACCGGTATTAGCTTTAAGATTCTGTGGTCTTTGTAAATCAAAATCACTACCGCCAATTTCTGTTGTAACCTCTGTAACAACTGGTTCTGGAGTAGTTGCAGAGGTACCACCATTTAATGTGATAGTAACTGAATCTGGTTTCTCAGATAAAATATTAACAGGGAAACCGTCTTCAATAATATTAATACTAGTATGACCAAGCTCAGTAACTTGATAGTCATGAGAACTGATTTCAGTTGTCATACCGGTTGCTGTTTTAACTTTGAAACGAACTTTAGCAACAATCATTTCAGTTGCACTAACACCACCGCTAATGTTAGATCGACCAATCTTTACATACCCCTCAGATGAACTGAAGTTATCTTCACCAGGAGCAGATAAAGTAAAGTCTGAATCACTTGTTGTAATACTAACGCCTTCCAATGCACTTGGGTCATACTTAAGCCATGAGCGAACAGAAATTACATTCTGTGCACCTGGATTTTTCATATAAACATCAACATCAAACTCCTGACCAGTAGTAGCCGAAGTTGTGGATGCCCTAAATTCTAGGGTTGCATCACTTTGCTGAGCAAAAGTCAGTGTATTACCAATTAACATAATTAGTAATGTGACTGTGATTAGAATTAGATTTCGTTTCATGATCTTTTTTGTTAGCTTTTTGTTTTTAGTTTTGAATAATAAGAGCAGGGCTCTCAGGTTTAATCAATATATTATAAGGCCAACCTTCAAGCATCATATTTGCTGATGTATGACCTGATAGATCAGTTCTATAATCGTAGGCATCAACCATAATTGCGCCTTCTCCAATTACATCGAATACAACTTCTGCAACTACAATTGTTTTAGTAGCAATTGGCTCGTCGTTAGATCTGCCGATCATAACCAAACCTCTTTCTTCATCAAAGGTATTGGCATAAGGAGCAGTAAAAGTGAAAGGAGAAGTTTTAACTTCAATCTTGTCACCCTTAAGCACTTTTGGGTTATATGAAAGCCAAGTTTGAACAGAAATAATTGGTTTTAGTTCAGGGTTATCAAGAAGAACTTTTACAGTAACCTGATCTCCTTTAGCCTCTGTTTCAAATCCTAGAGATACCTCTTTCGTAACCTGTCTGGCTTGTTCAAGTAATTGAATAGAAGTGGTTTTAGCAGCTTCATGAGTAAATTCTTCAGCCTTCTGACCACAACCGGAAAACACACTTGAAAGAAGAATTATTGTTGCCGCCGCTATTAAAATTTTTGAAGGATTCATGTTTTAGTTTTTAGTTTTTAGTTTTGAATAATTAGACATTGGACATTGGACATTGGACATTATTCAACATCCCCACCAGCTGGTTCAGAAGTAATAGGAACTGTGGCATCAGGCTCACTTTCTAATGGCTGACCACCAACTGATTCAGGAGCGTCTTCAACATCTGATGTAGTATCATTTAAATAAGACATTCCATAAACAGATGAGAAAATTGTAAAGTCAGTAAAATCAACTACTCCATCTCCATTAAAGTCTCCTTTATTGGCAGTTGAGTATGATTCTAAAAGCTGTACATCAATTGCTTGGAATTGCTCATTAATACTAACACTTTGGTAAGTGCCATCATAAGATGCAAGATCGAAAATTCTCGCTCTGTATCTTTGACCTGATTTCATTTCAGAGGTCTTTACTAACAACTTGTTTGCAGCACCATCAAATTCAACACCAAGAATATCTAATTCTTCGGTACCACCGCTTTCAGTAATTTCAATATTGAAACTCTGATTGGATTGACTGCCATTTAGCGGAGCAAGTGTAACGCTTGATGGAAGTAAGTCATGCTCAAATTCAATTTCAACTAGATCTATGTCAGCCGCTCCAATGTAATCAACACTAGGAGACTTGCCGAGTGCCACAAATCCATCGAAGTAAGCTTTACTTCCAGATCCAGTTACAAGAGAGACAGATGAAGTATCTTTAATACTTGTTGAACCTTGCAATGCATATTCCTTAGAACCGCTTTGTTCTGCAGTTGAAAGTGTAACAATCATACCACTAGCATCAATTGTTGCAGAAGTAATACTAAGTACAGCGCTAGTGTTGCTTTTGTCGGTTATTGTAAATGCACTGCCATTAGAAGAAATTGTATTAGCTGAAATCTCCTCACTAAACATAACTTCAACTGTACTAGAACTAGTTGCAACAGCACTTACAATTTCTGGTGCCGCTGAGCTATCTGCATAAGAATCACTATCGTTTACATATATATTGATAGTTCCATAACCTACCTTGCCAACAGAATCAACTGCAACAACTTGAATTTCATATGGTGCAGAACTAGCTGAAGTAGATTCGTTAATGGTTACGTCTGAAAGAACATACCATTGTCCTTCATCACCTTCGGATACACTTGGTGTTAAACATACAAGTGTTGAAGAACCGGATTCACATACATCACTAGAACTTGAGCTAGATGAACCAAGGTCATCTGATCCGACCTGTCCGACATTACCTAAGTTAAGATAAACAGTTTCAACATCTTTATCATCATCATTGATAAATACATAAAGTGTAATAGGTGTTTCACCATCATTTATTGCAGTAGTTGGTGATGTGTAATTACGATCATCATCTATCACAGGTGCCTCACCTAATGTATCTTCATTAGTTACATCGATTTGAAGTATTAAATTTGAAGATCCTCCGGTTGTATCAGATGCAACGATTTCTATTTGATGAACTCCAATAGGAGCAGTTGTAGGAATTGTTAATCCTTCGACTGAATACCAACCTGCAGTTGATGCGGTATTTGTATCCGGATCAACTAGAAGTGTAGCCGGAGAAAGTCCGATAGAACCAAAGCTGGCACTAACCGATGTAATGTCAGTTACACCGTCTATATCCTCCACATAAACATAAATATCAAATGAAGTTGAATTGTCGTTTGGAACTGACTGACGAGTTAAATAACTACTAGAACTATTTATTGATGGACCTGTCAGCTCATCTGAAACTGAAATTGAAACAGATGCAGATCCACTTCCGCCAGTACTATCAGTAGCAGTGACGCTAATTTGATATGTACCATCAGGAGTAGTTTTAGGAATTGTAAATTCATCAGATGCATAATAAGCGGTTGTAAGCTCACCAGCACCGGAAGTAACATCACTAAGTGGTTCAAGTATAACAAAGCCTGCCCCCATAGCGCCAAGATCAGCGGTTATAGAAGTAATGGTATCAACACCGTCTGTATCGAG